>NZ_JALNUM010000023.1:0-65122 GCF_026540795.1 Methylobacterium sp. GC_Met_2 | reverse complement strand
CTGAAGGCTCTGCACGCCGCCTGAACCGTTCTTACGCCCCGCTACTTCTCCGAAGGCCCGTACGGCGGCCGCGGGATCGCCCGGTGCGCGGCCCGGAGTGCCGCCGACCAACGCTCGCGCAGATCGTGAAAATACCCCTCGCCGGCCTCGATCCGGTGGTTCACCTCCGGGTCGAGGGCGTTCCGGCGCGCCACCGCGATGTCGATCGGCAATCCCACCCCGAGATTCGAACGCATGGTCGAATCCATCGAGACAAGGCTCACCTTCAAGGCGTCGTACAGGTCGGTCCGGTAGGTCACTGCCCGGTCGAGGATCGGCTTGCCGTATTTGTGCTCGCCGATCTGGAGGAACGGCGCGTCCATGCTGCACTCGATGAAATTGCCGGCCGAGTAGATCAGGTACAGCCGCATCTCGCCGGTACCGATCTGGCCGCCGAACAGCAGCGAGATCGAAAACCGGATATTGGCTGCCTCGAAGCCGTCCTTCTCGATCATGCGGACACGGCGGATCGCGCGCCCGATCAGTTGCGCCGCTTGGAACATCGTCGGTGCCTCGACGAGTCGCTGCGGCGGCTCATCGTCCTCGCCGGGAACGCCCTCCTGCAGGAGGCTCAGCACCGATTGGGTGATCGACAGGTTGCCGGCCGAGGCCAGCATCATCACCCGCTCGCCCGGGACGTTGAAGTGATGCAGCTTGCGATAGGTCGAAATGTCGTCGAGCCCCGCATTGGTGCGGGTGTCGGCGACCATCACGAGCCCGTCCTCGACTAGGACACCGACGCAGTAGGTCATCGTCTTGGGCTCTCGTGCGGCCGGGGCCGGTGTCGCGGGAATCAGGATTGGATTGCGGCCCTGCCTTGCTCGACGTGAAGCTTCACGTCCAGTGTCTCGATGCCGCCACCGGTGCGGCTGCCGCGGATCGGCGCTGCGCCGAGATAGTCGAGCCCCGTGGCGACGCGGATGTAGCTGTCGGACGGGCTCATCCCGAAGCACGGATCGAACGCGACCCAGCCGAGATCCGGCACCAATGTCTCGGCCCAACCGTGCGGCGCCTCGACCGCGGCCTCGCCATCGTCGCGGGCCCGGTAGCCCGCCACGTAGCGCGCCGGGATGCCGATATGCCGGGCCGCCGCGATGAAGACGTGCGTCAGATCCTGGCAGATGCCCCGTCCCGCCGTGAAGGCCTTGCCGGCCGGGACGGCATTCGCGGCCGGGCCCGGCTCGAACGCGACCGCTTCGGGGACGGCGTCCATCAGGCGGTGGAGCAAGGCCAGCGGCGACGCGTCCCCATTGGTCGCGACGCGCTCGGCGAAACCCTGCAGCTCGACGCTCGTCGCGCAGAGATCCGTGTCGCGCAGGTAGAACGCGTCCGGCAGGCGCTCGATCGTCCCGCGCACGACCCCTTGCGTGTCCTCGGTATCGACCGCGCCAGTCACCTTGATGATCAGGGCGTCGGTCGGCTCGTCCGGGGTGAACCAATGGACGAGATTGCCGAACCCGTCCTCGCGGGCGGTCAGCCGCCCGTCGACCGTGGTGTCGATCCGCCAGGTCCGGACATACTGCCCGTCATGGTCTCTGGGCGTGAGGCGCAGGACCTGCACGAGCCCGCGTGCGGGCTGCTCGTAGGTGTAGATGGTCTCGTGGACCACGCGAATGCGCATGCGCCGTCCTGTCCGTCTCGCTTCAGCCGACCAGATACTGCTTGGCGATGGCTTCGCCTACATTATTGTTCTCGGCGACGAAGGCCTCGACGAATTCGTGCAGGCCCGAGGCGAAGACCCGGTCGATATCCTCGCCTTCGAGCTTGGCCAGCATGTTGCCCGCGAGCCGCTGGCTCGGTCCCCGGCGGCCATAGGCGTCCGCGATCAGGTCGAGATACTCGACGATCACGCCGTAGCAGTTCGCGAAGGAACGCGGCATCTGCTTGTTGAGCATCAGCAGGTCTGCCACCAGGAGCGGTTTGACGCTCTCCCGATACACCCAGTGGTAGGCATTGAAGGCCGAGACTTCGCGTAGGATCGTGGTCCACTGGAAGTAGTCGAGGCTGCCGCCGACTGTCTCGTCCTGGGGTAGCAGGATCTTGTATTTCACGTCGAGAATGCGGGCAGTGTTGTCAGCGCGCTCGATGGCGGTGCCGAGCCGGGTGAACCAGAACCCGTCGTTGCGCAGCATCGTCCGGAAAGCCGAGCCGTCAAAGGTCAGCGACACCGTCTTCACCCAATCGAGGAAGCGGCCGAACTCGTCGCGGTTGAGCTCCTTGCCCGAATAGTTACGCAGTTCCAGCCACGCGCCGTTGATCGCGTCCCACATCTCGGTGGTGAGCGCCGTGCGCACCGAACGGGCATTCTCGCGCGCCGCCTCGATACAGGAGCGGATCGAGGACGGATTGTGCGGGCTGAAGGCGAGGAAATCACAGACCGTATCGGCGTTGACCACGCTGTAATGCGCCTTGAACGCGTCCCTGTCGCCGGCCGAGGCCAGAGCCGAGTCCCATTCGTTGGTGCTGCCGCCGCCATAGCTCGTCGGCAGCGAGGCGAATCGGTGCGCCGCGTCGAGGATGCGGGCGACGAAATCGGCGCGCTCGACGTAGCGCGAGAGCCAGAAAAGATTGTCGGCGGTCCTGGAAAGCATCGGTCTTCAGCCAAGTCGTGCGGACCACGATGTCCGCGCCTCGGAACGTCCGGATGGCGTGGGGCTCAGGCGTCGAGCACCCAAGTGTCCTTCGTGCCACCGCCCTGGCTGGAATTGACCACCAGGGACCCTTCCTTCAGCGCCACGCGCGTCAGCCCCCCCGGCACGATGCGGATCTGATCGGCGCCGCATAGCACGAACGGCCGCAGATCCACGTGGCGGGGCGCGACGCCCGAGGCCACGAAAGTCGGGCAGGTGGAGAGTGACAGGGTCGGCTGAGCGATGAAGCCGTCGGGCGCGTGCCTGAGCTTCTTGGCGAAATCGTCGATCTCGCGCTTGCTCGCGTGCGGCCCGACCAGCATGCCGTAGCCGCCCGAGCCGTTGACCTCCTTCACGACGAGTTCGGACAGGTTGTCCATCACGTACGCGAAGGCGTCCTTCTCGCGGCAGCGGTAGGTCGGCACGTTGTGCAGGATCGGCTCCTCGCCGGTGAAGAACTTCACGATCTCCGGCATGTAGCTGTAGACCGCCTTGTCGTCCGAGATGCCGGTCCCGACCGCGTTGGCCAAGGTAACAGTACCACGCTCGTAGGCGTTCATCAGGCCGGGCACGCCCAGCACGGAGTCCGGGCGGAAGACCAGGGGATCCAGGAAATCGTCGTCGAGGCGGCGGTAGATCACGTCGACCTTCCGCGGGCCCTCGGTGGTGCGCATGTAGACCACGTCGTCCCGGGTGAAGAGGTCGGACGCCTCCACCAGTTCGACGCCGAGCTTGTCGGCCAGGAACGAGTGTTCGTAGAAGGCCGAGTTGTAGCGGCCGGGGGTCAGCAGCACGACGGTGGGGTCCCGGGTCGCCGTTCCCGGCGCGAGGCTGCGCAGGGTGGCGAGCAGGGCGTCGGGATAATTCTCCACCGGGGCGACCCGGTGCTTGGAGAACAAGTCCGGGAACAGGCGCAGCATCACCTCCCGGTTCTCCAGCATGTAGGACACGCCGGAGGGGATCCGGGCATTGTCCTCCAGCACGAAGAAATCGTTCTCGCCGGTGCGCACGATGTCGATGCCGGCGATGTGGACGTAGAGGTCATGCGGCACCCGGAACGAGCGCATCTCCATGCGGTAATGGGCGTTCCGATAGACGAGGTCGGCCGGGATGATGCCGGCCTTGATGCATTCCTGTGCGCCGTAGATATCCTTCAGGAACAGGTTGATGGCGGTGACCCGCTGCTTCAGTCCGCGCTCCAGGAACGACCATTCCGGCTTTGTGATCACCCGCGGGATGATGTCGAACGGGATCAGGCGTTCGGTCGATTCGTTGTCGCCGTAGACCGCGAAGGTGATGCCGATCCGGCGGAACAGCAGCTCGGCCTGGCTGCGTCGGGTGTTGAAGTGTTCCGGCGGTGTCGCATCGAGCCACGCCTTGAGCTGGCCGTAGGCGTCTCGGACGGCGGCCGGATCGGCGGCGCCGGTGCCGAGTCCGTTCATCTCGTCGAAGGCCGTCAACGCCATCCCGCTCCTCCCTTACGCTCCTGCTCTTGAGGCAAGAGGCGCGCCATCCCGCCACGGCTATAGGCGTGCGCATTAACGCTCAAGGCGGCCGAAGGATCAGATCAGCTTCAAACCTTTCAAGCTGGCATGTCCGTTTCGCCCCAGGATGACGTGATCGTGCACGACGATCTTCAGAGGCGTCAGGACAGCGATGATCTCGCGGGTCATCGCCACGTCGGCCGCCGATGGCGTCGGATCGCCGGACGGGTGGTTGTGGGCGAGGATGATGGCGGTGGCCGAGAGTTCCAGCGCGCGGCGGGCGACCTCGCGGGGATAGACCGGGGTGTGGTCGACGGTGCCGCGCCCCTGCACCTCGTCGGCGATGAGGTGGTTGCGCTTGTCGAGGAACAGGATCCGGAACTCCTCGCGCGGCGCGAACGCCATGGTGGCGCGCAGGTATTCATGCAGCGCGCCCCACGAGCCGAGCAGTTCGCGCTCGCGGATCGCCCCCCGGGCGAGTCGCCGCCCGGCCGCCTCGATCACCTTGAGGTCGGAGACCACGCCGGCGCTGACACCGGGCACTTCCATCAGCCGCGCCGGCTCGGCGCTCACCACTTCGGCGAAACTGCCGAACCGGGCGACCAGGGCCTTGGCGAGCGGCTTCACGTCCCGCCGGGGGATCGCCCGGAACAGGACCAGCTCCAGAAGCTCGTAATCCGGCAGCGCATCGCTGCCCGCCGCCGCGAACTTCTCCCGAAGCCGGTCGCGGTGGCCGTGATAGTGCGGCGCCTCCCTGCCCAGCGTAGCCGCTTCGGCGCTCTCCGCGAACAACCCCGCCGCGGCGTCGTCCGGCAACGGCGCCATGGGCGGTCAGGCGGCGGGATTGATGGGCTGGTGCAGCCCCTTCGGTGAGATCGTGAAGATCTCCACGCCCGTCTCGGTCACCGCCACCGTGTGCTCGAACTGTGCCGAGAGCGACCGGTCGCGGGTGACGGCGGTCCAGCCGTCGCCCAGCACCTTCACGGCCGGACGGCCGAGGTTGATCATCGGCTCGACCGTGAAGAACTGGCCGGGCTTGAACGGCACGTCGTAGCTCGCCTCGACGTAGTGCAGGATCGTCGGCGCGTCGTGGTAGGTGCGCCCCAGGCCGTGGCCGCAGAAGTCGCGTACCACCGAGCAGCGCTCACTCTCCGCATAGGCCTGGATCGCCCGGCCGATATCGTTGGTGGAGCCGCCCGGCTTCACCGCCGCGACGCCGCGCATCAGGGCCTCGTAAGTGATCTCGCATAGGCGCTGCGCCTTGCGGGGCACCTCGCCGACATAGGCCATGCGGCTCGAATCGCCGTGCCAGCCATCGAGAATCAGGCAGATGTCGAGGTTGACGATGTCGCCCTCGCGCAACGGCTTGTCGTTGGGGATGCCGTGGCAGACCACGTGGTTGATCGAGGTGCAGATCGACTTCGGATAGCCGCGATAGAGCAGCGAGGCCGGATAGGCCCCGTGGTCCATGGCGAAGTCGTAGGCGAGCTTGTCGAGCGCCTCGGTGGTGATTCCGGGCTGGGTCGCCTCCATGAGCAGATCGAGGGCCTCGGCCGTGAGGCGCCCCGCGCGGCGCATGCCTTCGAAGCCCTCCGGGCCGTGGATCGGGGGCTCGGGGGCGCGGCGCGTCCCCTGCGCGGTGGCCTGTTCCTGCTGCATCTCAAGACTTTTCGCGGCGTCATCAATCGGGCGTGCGACGTATGTACGGTGCCCGGCGCGGCAGGCCAAGCGGCGCACCGCGGTCGGTTGGGCGAGGCTTGCGCCGGCCGCGGGGCTGGCGGCATAAGCGACCGCGAGGCGCCCGGGTGCGCGCGGGCAGATTTGCCGCGCGATCGGTTGCGGGTCAGGCGAGGGCCGGATGGCAGGCAAGGCGGTACCCCACTTCCACAACGAGCCGGGCGTCCCGGTGATCGCCGTGGGTGTGAAGGAGTTCATGTGCATCGGCGCGCTGCCGCCGTTCGACCACCCGCACGTCTTCCTCGACATGGGCGCCGACACCGAGATCATCTGCCAGTACTGCTCGACGCTGTACCGCTATCGCGCCGGCCTGAAGCCGGACCAGGCGGATCCGCAGGCCTGTGTCTGGCAGGACGACGCCAAGGTCGCGGCGGAGTAGGCGCGCAGCTTCCGTGTCATCCGAGAATCGAGCCCTGCGGATCGGAATCGTCGGGGCCGGGATCGGCGGCCTGACGACGGCCCTTGCGCTGTCCGATGCCGGCCATGCCGTCACCGTGATCGAGCGCCGCACCGGCTTCAGTGAAGTCGGGGCGGGAATCCAGATCTCGCCCAACGCCAGCCAGGTGCTCGCCGGCCTCGGCCTGTCGCCGGCCTTGCACCGGGCGGCGAGCGAGCCCCCGGGCGTGGCGGTCCGCGCCCTCGACAGCGGCCGCAGCCTCGGCGGCGTCGCCCTCGGCGCGAATGCGCGCGCACGCTTCGGCGCGCCCTACTACGTGATCCACCGGGCCGATCTGCAGACCCTGCTGCTTGATGCCCTGCGCGGCCGGCCGGCGATCCGCCTGATGATGGGCCGTACCGCCACGGGCCTCACCGAGACGGATGCCGAGATCCGGCTCGTCGCCGAGAGCAGCGGCGGCACGCAGGACCTGGCCTTCGATCTTCTGGTCGGGGCCGACGGGCTGCGCTCGCGCCTGCGTGACCGGCTCGATCGGGCGCCGCTCCGTCCCGGTCATGCGGCGGCGTGGCGGGCCCTCGTCCCGATCGACGCCGTGCCGGAGGCCTTACGCGGGCCGGCGACCGGCCTGTGGCTCGGCCGGAACCGGCATGTGGTGCATTACCCGGTGCGCGATGCCCAATACCTCAACGTCGTGGCGGTCGTGCCCGAGGCGGTGGGGGACGAGGGCTGGGGCCGGCTCGGTGAGCCCGCGGTGCTGCGAAAATTCTTCCGCACCTGCGCCGAGCCGCTGCGCGAGCTCCTCGCCGTGCCGGATTCCTGGCTGGTCTGGTCGCTGGCCGACCGGGCGGTGGCGCGCCCCCTCGCCCGCGGCCGCTTCGCGTTGCTCGGTGACGCGGCGCATCCGGTCCTGCCTTATCTGGCGCAGGGGTCGGCGCTCGCCATCGAGGATGCCGCGGTGCTGACGCGCGCGCTCGCCGCCCACCCGACCGTGCCGGCGGCGCTCGATGCCTACGCGGCGGAGCGGTCGGCCCGGGTCCGACGCGTGCAGAAGGCAGCCCGCGCCAACGGCCGCACCTACCATGCGCGGGGCCTCGTGGCGCTCGCCCGCAACGCCTTGATGGGCCGGCTCGGCCCCGACGGCATGCGCGACCGCTACGCTTGGCTCTACGGCTGGACGCCCCCGGCTTGATCGCGGGACCGGGCGCCGCTACCGAGGGTCCGATGCGGACGTGGCGGAACCGGTAGACGCACGAGACTTAAAATCTTGCGGCCGCAAGGCCGTGCGGGTTCGAGTCCCGCCGTCCGCACCAGCATCCCCCCAGAACACAACCTCAAGCATCTGCCCCGGAATCGGCGATCCCTCGCATTTGAGTGATCCTCTCAACACAACCGCAGCGTGAGTCCGGCACAATCATCAGCCGGAGGTACCGCATGATCGACGCCCTTCAGACCGCCTTCACCGGCATGGCCCGCGCCACCGACCGCCTTGGCAGCGCCGCCCAGACCATCGCATCCGCCGGAGCACCCGTCTCCGGAACGTCCCTGGAACCCGCCGCAAGCGTCGACCTGTCCGGCGCGGCGGTCGAGCTGCTCGGTGCCAAATCCGCCTTCGCGCTGAACGCGGCCGTGGCGCGGACCGCAAACCGGATGACCGGCCAGCTCCTCGACATCAACGCCTGAGCGCCGGCAGCGCCAGGGCGGCCAAAGTTGCGGCCGCCGCGAACAGCAGCGCTACGCCCACGGCGCGGTAGGCGATGACGCCCACCAGCCCGCCCGCGAGGAACGACCCGACCGTCAGCAGGTGGAGCTGCAGCCGCACCGGATCGTAGCGCTTCAGCGGCACGCGATCGGGCGCGCCGCGATCGAGCCAGCGCGCGAGCTCGATACCGATATCGGTGATCATCCCGGTGACGTGCGTGGTGCGCACTTGCGCCTCGGAAATCTTGGTCACCGCGGCGTTCTGAAGGCCCATCGTGAAGCTCAGGCCGAGTACGAGAGCGTGGCCCCGGGTTGGCTCGTCGAGCGGCAGCGCCACGAGCCCGAGGACGACGAGGCAGAACGCCTCCGCGCAGACGCTATACGCGTGGGAACCGCGCACGGAGCTGCGGCGGCGGTGTCGGATCAGCAGCGTCGAGGTGGCCGAGCCCAGCACGAACAGCAGGACGAGCAGCAGCGCCTCTCCGGCCAGGGCGAAATCGCCGGTGCCCGTCCGGTCGGAGATCGCCGAGACGTTTCCGGTCATGTTCGAGGCATAGAGGCCGACCGCGTAGAACCCCGCCGTGTTCAGCGCGCCGGCCACAGCGGCGAGCGACAGACCGAGCTTCCGATCGGCTTCGGGGGTGCGCGTTGCGCCTTCGTGGACCAGCATCGAATCGTCTTACTGCGCGGACGCTGAACCGACCATTCACGTCCGGCGCGTCGGCCGAGCGCGCTTTAAAGCGGTTTCCAATCACAGTGCAATCGGGAACCGCTCGAAGCCTTCGTCAGCACGCACGCCCTGTCGCCGCGCCGAGCGCTTTCAAGCGGCGCCCTGGGCACCAGCCATCCGCTTACCAGCCGTCATAGGCGCGACGGCCGTAGCCGCGGTATCCGCCGTCCCAGTCATGGTGCCAGTGACGGTCGTATCCGACCGGCACGCGCTCGTAGGTGACGGTCCGGCGGGTGGCGTAGACCGGGGCGTCCTCCTCGTAGACGCGGTAGGCCGGCGCCGGGCGGACCACGACGGGCGCCGGCGGGTAGCCGTAGCCGCCGTAGCCCTCGTCATACTCGTAGGCGGGGGCCGCATGGGCCTGGGTCGCGGCGCCGATCAGGGCGCCGGCCGCAAGGCCGCTGATGATGCCGGCCGCGATGGCACCGCCGCCGCGCGCCTCCGCGGTCGAAGAGGCCAGGGTGCCCACGCCGATCAGCGCGGCGGCCGAAAGCAAAGCGAAGCGTTTCATGACCTGTCTCCGAGTGAAGCGGGCGGTTCGAACCGTCCCGGATCATGGAGAAGACGATGCAACGGCCGCGCTGCATCGCGCCTGAACTGCGTTTGCAGCAACGGTTCAGCTTGCAGGACTACGCGCGGGGTTCGGCGCCTCCCGGACATACCCCCTGGAGATCAAGCGGCTGCGCTCCCGGGTGCGTCGCTCGGCCTCCATGAGGTCGGACAATGCGTCGGCGATCGCGCAGCGCAGCGCGATTTCGGCATCGCCACCCGCGAAGCCGAGATAGGCGCTGCTGATCGCCTCGACGGGACAGGCGTGATCGTCGCGCACGGCATCGGCTGCAATCCGCATCGTGTTCTCCTCCTCGCGCTGGGAACAGAAAGAGAACAAGCCATAAAGGTTAACGTTTCGTCAACGCGCCGGCGTCAGCCCCGTCGGCGATCGCCATAGCCTGTGGACAACGCGGTTTCACCTCCCTGAGGTCTGTGGATAGGACGGCTCAGTCCGGCAATCGCGGCAGGGGTTGGCCGTCCTTGGGGATCGCATAGCGAGCCGCGTTCAGCTCCATGGCGAGCAGCGTGTAGTAGCCCGAGATCGCCGCGAGATCGACGAGCGCCGGCTTGCCGAAGCGGGCCTCGGCTCGGGCGAAGGTGGCGTCGGAGACGCGCTTGGTGTCCTGCAACTCGGAGGTGAAATCGTACACGATCGTCTCGTCGTCGCTCATCCGGGCCGGCCGGCGCCCATCGCGGATCGCCCCGATGATTTCGGCCGAGATCCCCGCCTTCTCGGCGATCGGGGCGTGGACGTACCATTCGTAATCCTGGGTCCAGCGCCGCGCCGTCATCAGGATCACCAGTTCCGACAGGGTGGTGCCGACCTTGGGCTTGAAGCGCAGGTAGTCGCCCATCGAGCGCTCCAGCGTCATGACCTCCGGCGAGTACATCAGCGGCTCGAACGGGCCGAAGGGCGGCTTGCCACGGGCCTGCGCGAAGGATTCGGCCGCCTGCTTCTGCTCGGGCGTGTAATCCTGCGGCGGGATCGTGGGCAGCCTGTCCTGCGCGTGGGCAGCGCCGAGCGCGAGGGGCAAGGCAGCGAGGGGTAGGGCGGCCAGGGCCAGGACGGTCCGGCGAAAGCGCATCGTTTCACTCCCGATTATCTTAAATTCGCCCCAGCTTCGCGGTTGGCCGGCGCGGAGGCCAGCACCCGGTGGCCGGATCGGTATCGAACGCCGCTTGCCGTCACCGGATGGCGGGGCTGTTGCGCGCGGCGGCGCTCCGCGTCATCAGCGGCACCGATGCCCGATCTCCAGACTGCATTGCCGATCGAGGCGGCGCTGCCCGCCCTGCGCGCAGCCCTCGCCGCACGCAACGCCGGCGTACTGGTGGCGCCGCCGGGGGCCGGCAAGACCACGCGCGTACCGCTCGATCTGCTCGACGCGCCCTGGCTCGACGGCCGTAAGATCATTCTGCTGGAGCCGCGCCGGCTCGCGGCCCGGGCCGCGGCGGCCCGCATGGCGCAGACACTGGGCGAGCCGGTCGGCGGCACGGTCGGCCTGCGGGTGCGGCTCGGCTCGAAGATCACGGCCCGGACCCGGATCGAAGTGGTGACCGAGGGCGTGTTCACGCGGATGATCCTCGACGATCCGGAACTGTCCGGCATCGGCGCGGTGCTGTTCGACGAGTTCCACGAGCGCTCCCTCGACGCCGATCTCGGCCTCGCCCTGGCGCTGGACGCACAGGGCGGCCTGCGCGAGGATCTGCGTCTCCTCGTTATGTCGGCGACGCTCGACGGCGCCCGGGTCGCGCGGCTGATGAACGACGCCCCGGTCGTCACGTCGGAGGGTCGCGCCTTCCCGGTGGAGACCCGCTACGTCGAGCGCGATCCGAACCGGCGGATCGAGGAGGCCGTGGCCGAGGTCACGCTGCGCGCCCTCCGGGCGGATCCGGGCTCGGTGCTGGTGTTCCTGCCCGGACAGGCGGAGATACGCCGGACCGCCGACCTGCTGACCGGGCGCGTCGATCCCGGCGTGGTACTGGCCCCGCTCTACGGCGCCCTCCCGCCGGCCGAACAGGACCGGGCCGTCGCCCCCGCGCCGCGTGGGACCCGCAAGGTTGTGCTGGCCACCAGCATCGCCGAGACCTCGCTGACCATCGAAGGCGTCCGGATCGTGATCGATTCCGGGCTCGCCCGGGTGCCGGTCTACGAGCCCGGCCTCGGCCTGACGCGGCTCGTGACCGCGCGCGCCTCCCGGGCCTCCGTGGATCAGCGGCGGGGCCGCGCCGGCCGCACCGAGCCGGGCCTGTGCTGGCGGCTCTGGTCGGAGGCCGGCACCAACGCCCTCGAACCGTTCTCGCGGCCGGAGATCCTGTCGGCCGATCTGGCAGGCCTGCTCCTCGATTGCGCCGCCTGGGGCCTCGCCGACCCGCGGACACTCGCCTTCCTCGACCCGCCGCCCGCTCCCGCGCTGGCCGAGGCTCGCACCCTGCTGGCCGAGCTGGCCGCCCTCGATCCGGATGGACGGCTCACCGAAACCGGCGCACGCCTGCGCGCCCTGCCACTCCCGCCGCGACTGGCCCGGATGGTGACGGTCGCGGCGCGGTCCGGGAAGGCCCAGGCCGCCGCCGACCTCGCAGCCGTGCTGGTCGAGCGCGGCCTGGGCGGCGACACGGTTGATCTCGACGCGCGGGTCGAGCGGTTCCGCCGCGACCGGGGCGGCCGGGCCGCGGACATGCGCCGGCTCGCCGAGGGCTGGGCGCGGATCGCGCGGGGCGGCCCGGATACAGGCCCGTCAACGGCCGGCCACCTTTTGGCGCTCGCCTATCCGGACCGGGTGGCGCGGGCGCGGGGCCGCGACGGCGAGTTCGTGATGGCGAGCGGCCGGGCGGGCCGCCTCGACCCGGCAAGCCCGCTCGCCCAGGAACCCTATTGCGTCGTCGCCGACCTCGTGGGTTCGGCCGGCAACGCCCGCATTTTGGCCGCGGCGGCGATCGAGGCGACGACCATCGAGGCGCTGTTCGCCGACAGGATCGAAGCGCGCACCGAGATCACCTTCGACCCCCAATCCGCCGCCCTCCGGGCCCGGGCGGTGCGGCGGCTCGGCGCCATCAGTCTCGGCGCCAAACCGCTGCCAGTCCCGGCCGACCTCGCCAGCGCGACGATCCTGGCCCGGGGTATCGTGGCGCTGGGGATCGAGCGGCTCCCCTGGACGCCGGCCTTGTCGCAGTGGCGCGCCCGGATACGCTTCCTGCACGCCGCGGAGGGCGGCGTGTGGCCCGACCTGTCGGACGCAGCTTTGGCCGAGACCGCGGAGACGTGGCTCGCCCCCGCCCTGGTCGGGCGCGCGTCCCTGGCCTCGGTCACCGCCGACGACCTCACCGGCGCCCTTCAGGGCCTGCTGCCCTGGGAAATGCGCGCCCGCCTCGACACGGAGGCTCCGACGCATGTGGCGGTGCCGACCGGATCGCGCATCGCGGTCAATTACGACGCCGACGAACCCACCCTGTCGGTGCGGGTGCAGGAGCTGTTCGGCCTCGACCGGCACCCCAGGGCCGGCGGACGGCCACTCGTCCTGCACTTGCTGTCACCAGCCCAACGGCCGATCCAGATCACCCGCGACCTTCCGGGCTTCTGGCGCGGATCCTGGGCCGCGGTGCGCGCCGAGATGCGTGGGCGCTATCCCCGCCACCCCTGGCCGGAGGATCCGCTGGCCGAGGCGCCGACGCGCCGGGTCAAGCCGCGGGGAACCTGACGGCCCTTGCCGGTTTCCAAAGCCGCGGCACAGACGGACGGCACGATGATCACCGAGACCGATCCCTTCGACCCGACCGACGCCAGTTGGGCGCCCATCGCCGACGCGGGCTTCATCGCGCTCGTCGGCCCGGTGCACCGGCGCGCCTCCGATGGGGCTTACGCGTTCCGGGCGGAGCAGAAGCACGCCAACCTGATCGGCGTGGTCCATGGCGGCATGCTGATGAGCTTCGCCGACCGCGCACTCGGCGAGACCGCCATGCGGGCGGCCGACGGCGCCAATTGCGTGACGATCCAACTCGAGATGAAGTTCATCGATGTCGGCCGCCTGGGCAACTGGATCGGCATCCACCCGCAGGTGGTCAAACGGACCGGCTCGCTCGTTTTCATGCGCGGCGACCTGCGCGCGGAAGGCCGGCTGCTGGCCTCCGCGGACGGGGTCTGGAAGATCCTGCGGCGCCGGCCCGATTGACGGAGGCAGGATAGTCGTCCCAGGTTCGGACGTAGTTCGCGCAGAGTTGTCGTGCGGACGCGAGCCGGGGGGATCGCATGCGTCAGGTGGACATAAACCAATCCGAATCTGAGCCGTCATGCGGGTTTGCCCCGCCCTCGCGCCGTTCGGTCCTCGCCGGGTTCGGCCTCACGCTGGGCTCGGTCGGCCTGGCTGTTGCCGAGCCGGTACCGCCCAGCACGGTGACGAACCCGCCGCGCGACTTCCGGCCCAGTGCCGCTCCCACCACCTACTTCACCGATCCCGACGTGCTGGCGGTCGATCCGTCCTTCGCGGCCTACATCGTGCCCAACAGCGCGATCCGCCGCCTCTGGACCGGGGCGCTCTGGGCCGAGGGCCCGGCCTGGAACGCGGTCGGCCGGTTCCTGGTGTGGAGCGACATTCCCAACGACCGTCAGCTGCGCTGGCTGGAGGAGGACGGGCACGTCTCCACCTTCCGCGCGCCCAGCAACAATTCGAACGGCAACAGCTTCGACCGGCAGGGCCGGCAGCTCTCCTGCGAGCACGCCACCCGCCGGGTGGTCCGCTACGAGCTCGACGGCTCGGCGACGGTGCTGGCCGACCGATACGAGGGTAAGCCGTTCAATTCACCGAACGACGTGGTCCAGCATGCGGATGGGTCGTACTGGTTCACCGATCCGCCCTATGGCGGCCAGCTCTACGAGGGCCTGCCGGACGAGGCGGGCGGGCCGTCGAATCCGCAGGGCCATCTGAACCCCCGCCTGGGCCAACCGGCCGGGGTCGTGGCCTTCCGACGGGAGCTCCCCAACGCGGTTTACCGGATCGACCCGTCCGGACGGATCGACCGGGTGCTCACGGACGAGCAGGTGCCGGATCCGAATGGCCTGTGCTTCTCCCCCGACCAGAGCGTCCTCTATGTCTGCTCGACCGGCAAGGGCCCCGGCGATACCGGCCCCGGCGGCAAGGGCGAGATCTACGCCTTCAACGTTGCGGAGGGCGGCAAGCTCTCGAATTGGCGCCTGTTCGCGGATTGCGTGATCGACGGCATCAAATGCGGGCCGGATGGCTTGCGCACCGATGTCGACGGAAACGTCTGGGCGTCGAGCAACGCGGGCCGGGCCGTCGGCTACAACGGTGTCACGGTCTGGAACCCGGCGGGCAAACTGATCGGGCGGATCCGCCTGCCGGAGTCCTGCGGCAACATCACCTTCGGCGGCCCGAAGCGAAACCGCCTGTTCATGGCGGCCAGCCAGTCGCTCTACGCCGTGACGGTGAACACCCAGGGTGCCGGTCCCGCGTGAGGCCCTGACCGCACGGCCAAATTCGCATTGGGTCGGTCCGGTACTCGCCATGGCTGTCGGACCCTCGGGACGCTATCTGTAGCGGGCATGAGCGAGGATTCGACCGACCCGACCCTGAACCGCCTCAGCGCCGCCCTCGGCGACCTGCCGAGCCGGGGGCTGCCGCCGGTGGAGCGCTGGAACCCGCCGTATTGCGGCGCCATCGACATCCGCATCGCGGCGGATGGGACGTGGTATCACGACGGCACGCCGATCCGCCGGCCGAAGCTGGTCCGGCTCTTCTCCACCATTTTGCGGCGCGATCCGGATGGGCGCATCGTCCTGGTGACGCCGGTTGAACGCGTCGGCATCATCGTCGAGGACGCGCCCTTCGTTGCGGTCGAGATGGCGGTGGACGGGTCCGGCAAGGACCGGCGCATCAGCTTCCGGACCAATGTCGACGACCTCGTCCCGGTCGATTCCGAGCACACCCTGCGCTTCGAGGAGGCGGCGGACGGGGCCCTGAAGCCCTATCTCCACGTTCGGGGCGGTCTGTGGGCGCTCGTCTCCCGGGCGCTCACCTACGACCTCGTGGAACTGGCCGAGGAGGGCACCCTCGACGGGGAGACCTGGCTCGGGCTCTGGGCCGGCGGCCTGTTCCATCCGATCGCGCCGGCCGCCGCGTGAGCGACGCCATCGCCGAGTTCCTCGCGCGCGCGGCCGCCGGCCTGTCGCCGCATCCGCCTGGGCCGGACGATCCGACCTCCAACCCGCGCGGGGACCACAATCTCGATCCGGACGGCTCGGCCGTGATCCCGCCGCCGCCGCATCGTCGGGCGGCCGTTCTGGTGCCCGTGGTGTTTCGGCCGGAGGGGCCGAGCCTGATCCTGACGCAACGGGCAGCGAACCTGCGCGACCATTCCGGCCAGGTCGCGCTTCCGGGCGGCAAGATCGACCCGTCCGACCCCGGTCCCGCCGCCGCGGCCCTGCGCGAGGCCGAGGAAGAGATCGGCCTCGACCCCGCCGCAGTGCGTCTCGTCGGCTATATCGATCCCTACCTGTCGGGGACTGGTTTCCTGGTCACGCCGGTGATCGGCCTCGTCGCGCCGGAGGCGACGTTTCGGCCCAACCCCGCCGAGGTGGCCGACCTGTTCGAGGTGCCGTTGCCAGTACTGATGGACCGGGAGCACTACCGTCTGCGCTCCCGCGCCTGGCAGGGCCGCACCCGCTACTTCTACGCTTTGACCTTCGGTGAGCGGCTGATCTGGGGCGTCACCGCCGGGATCCTGAACAACCTCCGCGAGCGGCTCTATCCGGATCTGGAACCGGACCAGATCCACCGCTCGGCCGGGTAGGGATGAACCATCATGTTGCGACGCGTCCTCGAAGAGTTCGGCCTCTTCCTCATCCCCTTCGCGCTGTTTCTGGTCTACCTCGTGCTCGCCGGTCGCAACCCGCTGCGTCGCGTCCACTGGGATGCCCACCTCTTTCGGCTCGTGCTCGCCGGATTGACCATCGTGATCGCGACGCTCGTCTACGAGGGCCTGTTCTCGGACCGCCACGCCGGCGGCTACGTGCCGACGCATATGGAGAACGGGCGGCTGGTCCCCGGTGTCTTCCGGTGAAGCGGGTTCTCAATTCCGGCGGCTTGGTGGCACTCCTCGACCGCCCGGGCGTCTGCCGGGCCCTCGCGGCCCTGGATGAGGCGGGCGCCGAGACCCGGCTGGTCGGCGGCTGCGTCCGCGATGCCCTGCTCGGGATTGGTGCCGCCGACATCGACCTGACCACCACGCTGCGGCCGGAGATCGTCATGGCGCGGGCGCGGGCAGCGGGCCTGAAGGCGGTTCCGACCGGGATCGAGCACGGCACCGTTACCCTGATCACCGAAGATGGGCCGCTCGAAGTCACCACGCTCCGCGAGGATGTCGAGACCGACGGCCGCCATGCGGTGGTTCGGTTCGGAAGCGATTTCGCCCGGGACGCCGAACGCCGCGACTTCACGATCAACGCCCTGTCCCTCGGCCGAGACGGGCGGCTGCACGACACGGTCGGCGGGTTGGCGGATCTGGAGGATGGGCGGGTGCGCTTCATCGGCGATCCCGCGACGCGGATCCGGGAAGACGCCTTGCGGATCCTGCGCTTCTTCCGCTTCCATGCGCGCTTCGGCAGCGAGGCGCCTGAGGCGGCGGCGCTCACCGCTTGCGTGGCCGCGCGGGACAGCCTGCGCCGGCTCTCGCGGGAACGGATCCGCGACGAATTCCTGAAACTTCTGGCGTCGACCGGCGGCCCGCCGATGATATCGATCTTGAGCGGGACCGGCCTGCTTCAGCGGATCACCGGTGGTGTCGGCGAGCTCGGACGGCTTGAGCGCGCTGCCGAAGCCGGCTTGTCGCCCGTGATGCGGCTGGCGGCGCTGGCGGTTGGCGCACGACACGATGCGGATCGCCTGCGCGAGCGTTTTCGGCTCTCGAATCCGGAGCACGGCCAGCTCACCGCCTATGCCGCCGCGCTGGCGGGCCTCCACGGCCGAACCTGGGTCGACGCTGCGGCGGCACGGGCCTGCGCGGCCGAGCATGGCCTGTCGCTCGTGACGGAGACGCTGGCGGTTCTCGCAGGCGAGCCACGGCCCGACGTAACCGACGCGGGGCGCCAGGCGCTCACAGCCTTGCGGGAGGAAGGTGGACCGCCAGCATTTCCGATTGCGGGGGCCGATCTGGTCGCCGCCGGGATCTCACCGGGTCCAGCGATCGGCCGCGCTTTAGCAGCTGCCCGGCGTCTGTGGCTGGAACGCGGATGTCCGTCCGGCGCGGATGCGAGAGCGGCATTGATGGAGGCCGCACTGGCCAGCGCACACGTGCTGTAGATTTACTGCATCAAGGCAATGGCTCGGCGCCCCATCCGACGTTGCGCACTGAGCCAAAACTACATGCAGATGCCACGTAAGGGAGCGTCGCGCCTCAGAGCTTCAGGAGCGCCTTGGTCTCCCGGAGCTGGACGATCTGCCCGTTCAGCTCCTCGCGCTTCTGCAGATCCTCGGTCGCGTCGCGCTGGATCTCGACGGCCTCGATGTCGCGGTCGAGCGAGTCCTGGGTCAGCTCCTCGATCGGCGCGGCGCGCTCGGCCAACACGGTGACCGCCGTCGGTCCGATATCGGCGAAGCCGCCGCGGACGTAGATCCGCTTGCCGCTGCCCTGACTCTCGGTGACCACGATCACGCCGACCCGCAGGGAGGTCAGCACGGGCGCGTGGCCCGGCATTACGGTCATCTCGCCCTCGGTGCCTGGCAGCTGAACGGCGGTCACCTCGCCGGAATACAGCGTCCGCTCGGGGCCGACGAAATCGAAGTGGAAGGTGGCCATGGCCTCAAGCTTTCCCGCATCCGCAACATGCTCTCCTCCCCCTTGCGGGGAGGAGCTGGAGGTGGGGGTGGTACAGAAGGGACCGGATCGCTCAATCCTGTGCCACCCCCACCCCTAACCCCTCCCCACAAGGGGGAGGGGATGCCCGCACTTACGCCGCCTTCAGCTTCTTGGCCTTCTCGTGAGCCTGCTCGATCGTGCCGACCATGTAGAAGGCGGCCTCGGGCAGGTCGTCGTAGTCGCCGTTCACCAAGCCCTTGAAGCCCTTGATGGTGTCCTCTAGCGGCACCTGCACGCCCGGCGAGCCGGTGAACACCTCGGCGACCGAGAAGGGCTGCGAGAAGAAGCGCTCGATCTTGCGGGCGCGGGCCACGGTCAGCTTGTCCTCCTCGGACAGCTCATCCATGCCCAGGATCGCGATGATGTCCTGAAGCGCCTTGTAGCGCTGCAGGGTCTGCTGGACGCGGCGGGCCACATCGTAGTGCTCCTCGCCCAGGATCGCGGGCGAGAGCATGCGCGAGGTCGAGTCCAGCGGATCCACCGCCGGGTAGATGCCCTTCTCGGCGATCGAGCGCGACAGGACGGTCGTGGCGTCGAGGTGGGCGAAGGAGGCGGCAGGCGCCGGGTCGGTCAGATCGTCGGCCGGCACGTAGATGGCCTGCACCGAGGTGATCGAGCCCTTGTTGGTGGTGGTGATGCGCTCCTGCAGGGCGCCCATGTCGGTGGCCAGCGTCGGCTGATAGCCCACCGCCGAGGGGATGCGGCCGAGAAGCGCCGACACCTCGGAGCCCGCCTGCGTGAAGCGGAAGATGTTGTCCACGAAGAACAGCACGTCCTGGCCGTCGTCACGGAACTGCTCCGCGATGGTCAGGCCGGTGAGTGCCACCCGTGAGCGGGCGCCGGGCGACTCGTTCATCTGGCCGTACACCAGGGCGCACTTGGAACCCTCGGCCGAGCCGCCATTCTCCTTCGGGTCCAGGTTCACCTTGGACTCGATCATCTCGTGGTAGAGATCGTTGCCCTCACGGGTCCGCTCGCCCACGCCGGCGAACACCGAGTAGCCCGAGTGCACCTTGGCGATGTTGTTGATCAGCTCCATGATCAGCACGGTCTTGCCGACGCCGGCGCCGCCGAACAGGCCGATCTTGCCGCCCTTGGCGTAGGGGGCGAGCAGGTCAACCACCTTGATGCCGGTGACGAGAATTTGCGCCTCGGTCGACTGGTCGGCGTAGGAGGGGGCCGGCTGGTGAATGGCGCGGTAGGTGTCGGTCACGACCGGACCGGCCTCGTCGATCGGCTCGCCGATGACGTTCATGATCCGGCCGAGCGTGTTCATGCCGACCGGAACCTTGATCGGCTCACCGGTATCGGTGCATTCCTGGCCGCGGGTCAGGCCCTCGGACGTGTCCATCGCGACGCAGCGGACGGTGCTCTCACCAAGCTGCTGGGCCACCTCGAGGACGAGACGGGCGCCGTTGTTCTTGGTCTCCAGGGCGTTCAGGATCTCGGGCAGGTGGCCGCTGAACTGGACGTCGACCACGGGGCCGATGACCTGGATGATCTTGCCGACCTTGCTGGAGCCGGCGCCGGGGAGTGCGGTGTTCGCCATCGTGTACCTACCCTTCAAGCTGTGCGGTCGGGAAACGGCGCCCTAGAGGGCTTCCGCACCCGAGATGATCTCGATGAGTTCTTTGGTGATCATGGCCTGACGCGTGCGGTTGTAGATCAGCGTCTGCTTCTTGATCATCTCGCCCGCGTTGCGGGTGGCCGAATCCATGGCGCTCATGCGCGCGCCCTGCTCGGAGGCGGCGTTTTCCAAAAGCGCCCGGTAGATCTGCACCGTCAGATTCTTCGGCAGCAGCGTCTCCAGGATCGCTTCTTCGGAGGGCTCGAATTCCAGAGCGGCGTTGCCGATGGTGGCCTTCGCGGGGGTGTCGGCCGCGGGCAGCTCCGCCGGGATCAGGCGCTGCGCGGTCGGGATCTGGGAGATGACAGACCGGAACTCGGAATAGAACAGCGTCGCGACGTCGAACTCACCGGCCTCGAAGCGCGTCAGGATCTTGTTGGCGATCTCGGCCGCGAACTCGTAATCGACCGGGCGGTTGCCGCGGATATCCATGCTCTCGACGATCTGATCGCGGTACAGGCGCCGCAACTGGTCGTTGCCCTTCTTGCCGACCGTCATGATCTTGACGGTCTTGCCCGCCGCCGTGAGCTTCAGGATGTGTTCCCGGACCGCCAAGCGGACGATCGAGGAATTGAACGCACCGCACAGGCCGCGGTCGCCGGTGCAGACGACCAAGAGGTGGACCTGCTCGGCACCGGTGCCGGAGAGCAGCTTCGGGGCGCCGACGCCGCCGACCAGATTGCCCGCGAGGTTGCCCAGCACCTGAGACATCTTCTCGGCGAAGGGACGGCCGGCCTCGGCAGCCATCTGCGCCCGGCGCAGCTTGGCGGCGGCGACCATCTGCATGGCCTTGGTGATCTTCTGCGTCGCCTTCACCGAGGTGATGCGGTTGCGCAGGTCCTTCAAACTCGCCATCGGGTGAGGTCCAGGTCCGTTCTATGGGCCTCTCCTTCCCTCAGCGGGAAGGAGCCGGAAGTTCGGGCGGTGCAGGCGGTCGAAGCCCCATGCACCGCCCAAGATCCCTCCCCGAGGGGAGGGGCCTCACATCAGGCGATCGACTTGACCACACCCTCGACCACGCTCTTCAGCTTGCCGGCGTTCTCGTCCGACAGGTCCTTGGAGGTGGCGATGGCGTCCAGCAGATCCTTATGCTTCGTGCGCAGCGTGCTCAGCAAGCTGTCCTCGAAGGGGCGGATCTTGGCGACCGGAAGCTTGTCCAGGTAGCCGTTGACGCCCGCGTAGATCACCGCAACCTGCTCTTCCATCTTCAGCGGCGAGAATTGCGGCTGCTTCAGGAGCTCGGTGAGCCGCGAGCCGCGGTTTAGGAGCTGCTGGGTCGAGGCGTCGAGATCGGAGCCGAACTGCGCGAAGGCCGCCATCTCGCGGTACTGCGCCAGCTCGCCCTTGATCTTGCCGGCGACCTTCTTCATCGCCTTCGTCTGGGCCGAGGAGCCCACCCGCGAGACCGAGAGGCCGACGTTCACCGCCGGGCGGATACCCTGGTAGAACAGGTCGGTCTCGAGGAAGATCTGGCCGTCGGTGATCGAGATCACGTTGGTCGGGATGTAGGCCGAGACGTCGTTGGCCTGGGTCTCGATGACCGGGAGCGCGGTCAGCGAGCCGTTGCCGGCGGCGTCGCCCATCTTGGCGGCGCGCTCCAGCAGGCGGCTGTGGAGGTAGAACACGTCGCCCGGGTAAGCCTCGCGGCCCGGCGGGCGGCGCAGCAGCAGCGACATCTGGCGGTAGGCCACGGCCTGCTTGGACAGATCGTCATACACGATCACCGCGTGCATGCCGTTGTCGCGGAAGTACTCGCCCATGGCGCAGCCGGCGAACGGCGCGATGAACTGCATCGGCGCGGCGTCCGAGGCGGTGGCCGCGATGACGATGGAGTATTCCATCGCACCCTGATCTTCCAGAACCTTCACGAACTGGGCGACCGTCGAGCGCTTCTGGCCGATGGCGACGTAGATGCAGAAGAGCTTCGCCTTCTCGTCGCCGCCTGCGGCGTGGCCCGGCTTCTGGTTGAGGATCGTGTCGAGGGCGATGGCGGTCTTGCCGGTCTGACGGTCGCCGATGATCAGCTCGCGCTGGCCGCGGCCGACCGGGATCAGGGCGTCGATCGCCTTCAGGCCCGTGGCCATCGGCTCATGCACCGACTTGCGCGGAATGATGCCCGGGGCCTTCACGTCGACCCGGCGACGCTCGGTGGACTGGATCGGGCCCTTGCCGTCGATCGGGTTGCCGAGACCGTCGACCACGCGGCCGAGCAGTCCCTTGCCGACCGGCACGTCCACGATGGCGCCGGTGCGCTTGACGGTCTGGCCTTCCTTGATCTCGCGGTCGGAGCCGAAGATCACGATGCCGACGTTGTCCTGCTCGAGGTTCAGGGCCATGCCCCGGACGCCCGACTCGAACTCGACCATCTCGCCGGCCTGGACGTTGTCGAGACCGTAGGCGCGGGCGATGCCGTCGCCGACGGACAGGACCTGTCCGACCTCGGACACCTCGGCCTCCTCACCGAAGTTCTTGATCTGCTCTTTCAGGATCGCGGAGATCTCGGCGGCGCGGATGTCCATACTCGGGCCTCTGTCGCTAAAGCGTCTATGAGTGTTCGGGTCGGATGGGGGCGCTTACGGCGCAGCCCGCATCGCGAGGCGGATACCGTTGAGCTTGGTCCTGAGCGAGGCGTCGACCATGCGCGAGCCCATCTTCACGATGAGGCCGCCGATCAGGCTCGGATCGACCACGAGGTCGACATCGACCTCGGCCTTGGCGATGTCGCGCAGGGACGCTTTGATCTCCTCGATCACGGTGTCGGACGGCTTTTCGGCCACCCGCACCTCGGCGCGGACGATGCCCTTCGAATCCTGCACCAGGGCACGGAACGCGGCGATCATATCGGGCAGCGCGAAGAGCCTGCGGTTCGACGCCGCCAGCCGGATGAAGTTTCCGGCGAGCCCGCCGATCCCGGCCTTATCGAGCACGGCGACGATGGCGCCCGCCTGCTCCTCGGCGCTGAAGACCGGGCTGCGGACGAGGCGACGGAGATCCGCGCTCTCCTTCAGCAGCGTGTCAAAGCGATTGAGGGACTCGGCGACCGCGTCGACCTGGCGCTCGTCGCGCGCGAGTTCGAACAGGGCGGAAGCGTACCGGCCCGCCACGCCTGCGACCAGGGGACCAGCCTCGGAACCGTTCTGCGCCACCCGTCGCTCTCTTCTCTGGTTGCCCGCCCGCTCCGCGCGCTCCGGCAGGAGCGCGGTGCGTGACCGTTCGGGACGTGGGATCGCGCCGGCAGCGGACAGGGTCGAGAACCATCCTCGCGGCGCGGCGACCGCCTAGCATGCCAGCATGGCCGCGCGCAACACGGCAGGCGCGTCTCGCAGCGCGTGAGGACGGCAGAAGTGTGACGCAGGCCCCGTCTCAGCAGGCCAGCCGGTCGCAGCGCCGCATGCTGGCGATCATCTTCGCCAGGGCACGGGCGCCCGGATGACCGAGGATGCCGCTGTTTCCGAGTACGTAGGAGGGCGTGGCATAGAGCCCGAGATCAGCGGCCATGCGCATCTGGCTCTTGAGCGCCATGCGCACCTCCTCGCTGTCGGCAATCTCCTCGACTTCCGCCTGCGGGATCCCAAGGGCAGCCGCGGCCGTCAGCGCACCCGGCCCGTCGATGCGGCCGGGCTTGCCCAGCAGCGTCCGATAGAAGCCCCAGGCGGCCTCCGAACCCAGCCTGCGCTGGACCGCCAGCATCACCTTGGCGGCCTGCGCCGATTGCGGCGACAGAATCGGATTGTGGACAAGCCCGATCCGCAATTCGCCGTCGCTGCCGTGCAGCGCCACCATGTCGGCGGCGGCCTTCCGGCAATACGGGCAGTTGAAATCGTAGAACTCGTAGAGCGTGGTCCCGGCCTCGCGCGGTCCGACATAGGTGACGCCGCGCAGGGCAGAAATCTGGCCGGTGATCTCGCCGGGCAGGATCGTGTTGGCGACCGCCCGTCCGTCGTCGCCGGTGACGGCGACGCGCTGCCCATAGGATTGCGCGGCCGCATGGCCGAGACCGGAACCCAGCGCGGCACCAGCGGCTGCGATGAAAAGACGTCGGGAGACCGGCATGGGGTTCGTCCAGGGCATCACGGGTCCGCCCGGACCTTGCCGGGGCAGGCCTGAGCGAAACCAGGGGCTCGCGTCGGTTTGATGGCCGAACCGCGTGAATACGCGGCCTACCGTAAGCCCTTCGGCCGGTCACCCGCCGCCCAGGCCAGGGCCTGCTCCAGCCGGTCGTTGCCCCAGAACAGCTCACCGTCGTCGACCAGGAAGGTCGGCGCCCCGTAGATGCCGCGCGAACGCGCCTCCTCGACGTTGACGCGGAGCTTGGTCTTGTTGGCCTCCGCGGCGGCGGCGCGCACGGTCTGGGTGCCGTCGAGGCCGAGCGTGTCGAGGATCTCGGCGACTGCCACAGGCTCCGCGATGGAACGGCCCTCGGCGAAACTCGCGGTGAACACCGCCTTCGAGAAGGGCACCAGCCAGTCCTGATCCTGGCCGAGCACGGCGACGCGCACGGCGCTCAGGCTGTTCTGTGGGAATTGCGCGGGCTTCGTCAGCGGCGGCAGGCCGAGGCGCGCGGCCTCGCGCTCCACGTCACGCCACATGTTCTTGCCCTTGGCCGCGTAGAGATTGAACGGCGAGGTGGTCCAGCCCTGGGAGGCAAAGAGCGGCCCGACCAGGAACGGCCGCCACCGGATCGCCACATCGGCCTCCGCGGCCGCCGCCTCGACGCGCATCGCCGCGAGATACGAGTAGGTCGAGGCGAATTCGTACCAGAACTCCAGAATCGGCTGGCGCGCCATAGACTTCGCTTCTCCGAATGCACTTTCGCGGCGGTGATCACAGGCAACGCCCGCGCCGTTTTTCCACGGCCGCAAGGCCGCCGTGAGGCGAAACGCGGCCGATCCTTCGGCAAAGGCTACGCGCCAAGCGGCACGCCGGTTGCAGGCCAATCCCACCCGCGATAAGCGGCACAAGCCCTCTCCCAGTTCCGGAAGCCGCATGTCCGTTCCCGCGAAGAGCCCCGTGAAGAAGGTCGTGCTGGCCTATTCCGGGGGGCTCGACACATCGATCATCCTGAAGTGGCTGCAGACCACCTACGGCTGCGAGGTCGTGACCTTTACGGCCGATCTCGGCCAGGGCGAGGAGCTGGAGCCGGCCCGGCGCAAGGCCGAGCTGCTCGGCATCAAGCCCGAGAATATCTACATCGAGGACCTGCGCGAGGAATTCGTCCGCGACTACGTCTTCCCGATGTTCCGAGCCAACGCCGTCTACGAGGGCGTCTATCTTCTCGGCACCTCGATCGCCCGGCCGCTGATTGCCAAGAAGCAGATCGAGATCGCCGAGCGCGTCGGGGCCGATGCGGTCTGCCACGGCGCCACCGGCAAGGGCAACGATCAGGTCCGGTTCGAGCTCGGCTACTACGCCCTGAAGCCGGACGTGACGGTGATCGCACCCTGGCGCGAGTGGGACCTGCGCTCCCGGGAGCAGCTCATCGCCTTCGCCGAGCAGCACCAGATCCCGATCGCCAAGGACAAGCGCGGCGAGAGTCCGTTCTCGGTGGACGCCAACCTCCTGCATGCCTCATCCGAAGGCAAGGTGCTGGAGGATCCAGCGGTCGAGGTGCCGGATTACGTCTACTCGCGCACCCTCTCTCCCGAGGAGGCGCCCGACCAGCCGACGGTCATCACGATCGGGTTCGAGCGGGGCGACGCGGTTTCGATCGACGGCGAGGCGCTGTCCCCCGCGAACCTGCTGGCGAAGCTGAACGAGCTGGGCCACGCCAACGGCATCGGCCGGCTCGATCTCGTGGAGAACCGCTTCGTCGGCATGAAGAGCCGCGGCATGTACGAGACGCCGGGCGGCTCGATCCTGCTGCCCGCCCACCGGGCCATCGAGTCGATCACCCTCGATCGCGGCGCCGCGCACCTCAAGGATCAGCTCATGCCGCAATACGCGGAGTTGATCTACAACGGCTTCTGGTTCTCGCCGGAGCGCGAGATGATCCAGGCGTTGATCGACCGGAGCCAGGAGAAGGTCACCGGCACGGTGCGGCTGAAGCTCTACAAGGGCGGCATCCACGTGATCGGCCGCGAGAGCCCGCACTCGCTCTACGACCAGGATCTCGTGACCTTCGAGGAAGGCGCCGTGGCTTACGACCACCGCGACGCGGCGGGCTTCATCAAGCTCAACGCGCTGCGGTTGCGGACCCTGGCGCAGCGCAAGAAGCGCGAAGGCTGAGGCGTCAGGCCGGCTTCCAGACCGCGGGTGATCCCGCGCACTGGAAGTCGCCCGGCCCGAGATCGGCATACCGCAAAAAAATCTGGAGGGCCGGCTGCATCTCACGGTGGAGCCGGACCTGATGCCTCTCCGCGTCCTCGTCGTCGTTGGCCGCCACCTCCGGTACCGCCGCGAGATGGCGGCCCATGGCGGCGGTGTAGGTGTCTCCGACACCATAGGGCCGGGCCGGATCCACCCGCGGTACGTCCCCCGCCGGATCCCAGTCGAAGGCGAGATGCGGGATCAGTGCGAGGTGCTCGGCGGTCACCGCGAAGGTGATGTGCTCCGGCGTCTCGCCCGTCTGCGCATCCCGGAAGACATCGCCGACCGTACCGTGGTCGAGCTTCGCCAGACCGTTGTGATACTGGTAGCGGCCGGGCTTCAGCTGCGCGTTCTGGACGAACACCGCCAGCCCCTTTTCCAGCGCGCGATGCTCATCCGCGGCCCCCTCGTCGTCGCCGGTGACGTTGGCGATGTCGCCGTCCCGGTCGAGGCTGCCGTAGGGGGCATCCGGATGAATGGTCGGCGCGCCCGGCTCGGCGCCGCCCCAGGCTACGACCATGCGGCGGAGCAAGGCGATGCGCTCCAGGGTCAGGTCGTAGACGGCGTCGCTCATGGGTGTCGGCTCTGGCTTCGGTTCTGGCGCATGTCTTACAGACCGGTTTCGGCGGCTGCTACCGCCGCCGGCCGTTGTTTCCGTCGCGGTTCTTCCAGCAACCGGCGTTTCGTTTCTCGGGTTGAGACGACGTTTGCCGTGCCGGTCCGAGCCGGGCCACCGAATTCCCGGTCGCCCCGCACGTCTCTCGTTCAAGCCCTATTGGCTCCTCCTAGTGCTCTGACGCATTCACCTCGTTCATGCGAGTGAGCACGAGTTCTTTGGTTTTGTATCAATTTTTCCAGACTCGGCTGACGCCCCCGTCTGGATCGATGCACTAGTCCGCCCGGTGAGCGGTCTCATCCGGCGGCGCATGCTCGCCGCGATCAAGCGAGACAGCGCGCGTCCTTCGAGCCCGGGACAGGTCATCGCCGCAGGCAGCCCGTAAGTCCCTCCACCTGACCCATCATGGCCTGGATCCGCGCGGCGCGGCGGCGCACGCCGGGGGAGGGACGTCCGGCGCTGCGCAGGATCGGGTTCGGCAGGACGGCGGCCAGAAGCGCGGCCTCGCCTCGGCTCAGGCGACTCGCATCCTTGCCGAACCAGTGCCGGCTCGCAGCCTGGGCGCCGTAGATCCCGTCGCCCCACTCGGCAACATTCAAATAAATCTCCATCATGCGCCGCTTGCCCCAAAGGGTGTCGAGGGCAAACGCCAGCGGGATCTCGACCGCCTTGCGGATGTAGGAGCGGCCGGGCCAGAGGAAGACGTTCTTCACCGTCTGCATCGCGATGGTGGAGGCGCCGCGGCTCGGCGAATCCTCGTCCTCCACCACATCGCGGATTGCCGAGACATCGACGCCGTGATCGAGGCAGAAACGCTGATCTTCGGAGGCGATCACAGCCAGCACCAGGGCCGGGGCGATGCCGGACAGTGGAACCGGATCGCGGCTGACCGGCTGAAGCGTCAACCACCGACCCAGCATCAGGGTCGACGGCGGCATCACCGCGCTATAGACGAGCGCCAGACCCAGCACGAGGACGAAACCGATGGCGGGGAGCAGCAGCAGCGTCCCCACGATCTGCCGGACCCGGCGGGAGCGCCGCGGGCGGGCGCGCGGAAGATTGCGTTCCGCCGCCCCCGCCATGCTGCCCACCCCGCTCACCGCGATTTCGTTCCCGTACAACTGACACTCGATTGGTTTTCGCAAGGCCAGGACCGGACGTAGCGCCCGATGACCCCGACATCCTCAACGCAGGCCCCGACCGGTTCGGTCAAGGCTGGCACGCAAGCCGTCGAGTTTACCCACAGGTTGACTGAGGTCGCCGGGACGGTCGAGACCTTCCTGGTGGAGCGCCTCGGCCCGGAGGTCGGCCCCGGTGAGATCGCCCGGCCGCCCCGCCTGATGGCGGCGATGCGCCACGCGGTTTTGGGCGGCGGCAAGCGCCTGCGCCCGTTCCTCGCGATCGAGACCGCCCGGATGCTCGGCGGTTCCGAAGCGGCGGCGTTGGCGGCCGGCGCCGGGATCGAGCTGGTGCATTGCTACAGCCTCGTCCACGACGACCTGCCCGCCATGGACGACGACGATATGCGCCGCGGCAAGCCGACGGTTCACAAGGCCTACGACGAGGCCACCGCGATCCTGGTCGGCGACTCACTTCAGACCCTGGCCTTCGAGATCGTGGCCGACCCGACCTGGCAGCCGGATGCGCGGATCCGGGCCGACCTCGTGCTCGGTCTCGCCCGGGCCTCGGGCCTCGGCGGCATGGTGGGCGGCCAGCTCCTCGACCTGACCGCCGAGGGCCGGTTCGGCGCGGCCAACATGGACGTGGACGACACCCTGCGGATGCAGGCGATGAAGACCGGCGCGATCCTGGCCTTCTCGGTGGAGGCCGGCGCGATCGTGGGCGGTGCCGACGAGGGCCAGCGCGCGGCCCTGGTGCGCTACGGCCTCGCCCTCGGGCAGGCCTTCCAGATCGCCGACGACATCCTCGACCGCGAGGCGTCCCCCGAGGCGATGGGCAAGGCCACCGGCAAGGACAAGGACGCCGGCAAGGCGACGCTGGTCGACCGCCTCGGCATCGACGGCGCGCGGGCCGAATGCGACCGCCTCGTCGGCGTCTGCGAGGACGCGGTCGGT
Source organism: Methylobacterium sp. GC_Met_2 (assembly GCF_026540795.1). Lineage (NCBI taxonomy): Bacteria > Pseudomonadati > Pseudomonadota > Alphaproteobacteria > Hyphomicrobiales > Methylobacteriaceae > Methylobacterium > Methylobacterium sp. GC_Met_2. Next base: position 36,366 of record NZ_JALNUM010000023.1, on the reverse strand, counting down.
TCCTGGGGCGAGAAGGCCCGCATCCTGCGGGACGCCGCCCGGTTCACGGTGGCGCGCAAGACCTGAGTATGGTTTCGAAAGGTCGAGAATTTCGCGGGTCCAGGGCAGAGCCCTGCAGAATAGCTTAGGGCTCTGCTCTGAGCACCCGCCAAGAGGCTGAGCCCTTTGGAATCCCGGAATCATCGTTCGAGCGGCGCCGACCGTGCCGGCGCCCGCCCGATCAGGCCTTGTTCTTGTTGTAGACGTCGAGACAGACGGCGGCGAGCAGCACGATCCCCTTGATCACCTGCTGGTAGTCAACGCCGATGCCCATAATCGACATGCCGTTGTTCATCACCCCGATGATGAAGGCGCCGATCACCACGCCCGAGACCTTGCCGATGCCGCCGGAGGCCGAGGCGCCGCCGATGAAGCAGGCCGCGATCACGTCGAGTTCGAAGCCCACGCCCGCCTTTGGAGTCGCGGTGTTGAGCCGGGCGGCGAAGATCATCCCGGCGAGGCCCGCCAGCGCGCCCATATTGGCGAAGGTCAGGAAGGTGAGCCGCTCGGTCTTGATACCGGAGAGCCGCGCCGCCTTGAGGTTGCCGCCGAGCGCGTAGATCCGCCGCCCGATCGTGGTCCGCGTCGTGGCGAAGCGGTAGAGCATCACCAGCACGAACATCACGAGCAGCACGTTCGGCAGGCCGCGATAGGCACTCATCTGGTAGGCGAAGGCGAGGATCACGATGGTGGTCACGCCGTTCCGGAAGATGAAGGAGGCCCAGGAATCCGCCTCCCCGCCGTTGCGGACCCGCGCCACGCGGCGGCGCCAGTTCAGGCTGACCAGGATCAGCGATAGGGCGACCGCGATCAGCAGCGCTGTCCAGGGGCCGGCGAAATTGGTGAGGAATCCCTTGGAGAGGAGCTGGAATACCTCCGGGAACGGGCCAATCGAAGCGCCCTGCAGAAGGGCCAGCGTCATGCCGCGAAACACCAGCATGCCGGCCAGCGTCACGATGAAGCTCGGGATGCCGAGATAGGCCACGAAGTAGCCCTGCAGGCCTCCGATGGCGGCGCCCACGGCCAGGCATATGATCGTCGCAGTGAGCGGATCGAAGCCGAACCGGACCATCAACATGGCCGCGAGCGCGCCGACAAGGCCGACCACCGAGCCGATCGACAGGTCGATATGGCCCGCCACGATGATGAGGAGCATCCCCAGCGCCATCACCACGACATAGCTGTTCTGCAGGATGAGATTGGTGAGGTTCAGCGGCTGGAACAGCACGCCGCCGGTCGTGTACTCGAAGAACAGGGTGATGACCGCGAGCGCGAAGACCAGCCCGTAGTCGCGCAGCTGCGCCATCGACAGAAAGCCCCGCTGAACACGGGACGCATTGGCAGACATGGAGGCGGAACGTCCTTCTGTGGCCGGGATCATGGGCTTGCTCACGGGGATATCGGTCATCCGTTCAGGTCCTTGGAGCGCATGATCGCGCGCATGATCGCCTCCTGGCTGGCCTCCTCGCGCTGGAATTCACCCACGAAGCGCCCCTCGTTCATCACGTAGATCCGGTCGCACAGGCCGAGCAGCTCGGGCATCTCGGACGAGATCACCAGCACGCCCCGGCCCTCGTCGGCCAGCTCATTGATGATGCTGTAGATTTCGTACTTGGCGCCGACATCGATGCCGCGCGTCGGCTCGTCCAGAATCAGCACCTTGGGCTGGGTGAACAGCCACTTGCTCAGCACGACCTTCTGCTGATTGCCGCCCGACAGGTTCACCGTCTGCTGCGCCACGCCGAAGGAGCGGATCCGCATCTTGCTCCGGTAGCCGCTGGCGACCCGGTGCTCCGCGTCCTCATCGATCACCGTGGCCTTGGATACGCCCGGCAGGTTGGCCAGCGTGGTGTTCTTGGCGATGTCTTCGCCCAGGACGAGACCAAGCTGCTTGCGGTCCTCGGTGACGTAGGCGATCCCCGCGGCGATCGCCTTCTCGATCGTCGAGACGTCGACGTCCGCGCCGTCGATCCGCACGGTACCACTGATGCCCTGCCCGTAGGAGCGCCCGAAGAGGCTCATGGCGAGCTCGGTCCGGCCCGAGCCCATCAGGCCGGCGATCCCGACGATCTCGCCCCGGCGTACGGTCAGGTTGACCCCGCGCACCATTGTCCGGTCGGGATGGATCGGGTGGTGGGCCGTCCAGTCCCGGACCTCCATCAGAACGTCGCCGATCTTCGGCTCACGCACCGGATAGCGGTTCGCCATCGTGCGACCGACCATGCCGCGGATGATGCGGTCCTCGTCCACCGCCTCGCTCCGGCAATCGAGTGTCTCGACGGTGGTGCCGTCGCGCAGGACGGTGATCCGGTCGGCGACCTTCGAGATCTCGTTGAGCTTGTGCGAGATCAAGATCGACGCGATGCCCTGATCCTTGAAGCGCAGGAGCAGCTGCAGCAGCGCCTCGCTGTCGGTCTCGCTCAGACTCGCGGTCGGCTCGTCGAGAATAAGCAGCTTGACCTTCTTGGACAGCGCCTTGGCGATCTCCACGAGTTGCTGCTTGCCGACGCCCAGATGCGTCACCAGCGTATCGGGGTTCTCGTCGAGCCCCACGATGGCCATCACCTCACGGGATCGGGTGTAGACGCGATCCTGGTCGATGATGCTGAAGCGGGCCGGCTCGTTGCCGAGGAAGATGTTCTCGGCGATCGACAGGAACGGCACCAGCGCGAGTTCCTGGTGGATGATCACGATCCCCAAGCGCTCGCTGTCGGAGATGTCCCGGAAGTGGCCCGGGCGGCCCTCGTAGACGATCTCGCCCTCATAGGAGCCGTGCGGATAGACGCCGCTCAGCACCTTCATGAGCGTCGACTTGCCGGCGCCGTTCTCGCCGACAAGGGCATGAATCTCGGCGGGCGCGACGGTGAGGTTGACGTCGCTGAGGGCCTTGACGCCGGGGAACGACTTGGAGATCCCCCGCATTTCGAGGACGGGCTGCATGCGACTCTTTCCGGCTCGGTCTGCGTCGCGTCGTTCCCCCCTGCAGCGGCGATGGGAACGACGCGAAATCCTTGATTTGACGCACGCTCACGCCGCACCGGCGTCCGGTTCGGCGGAAAGCGCTTCGGATGGGACCGCACCGGCGCGACGCCGGCGCAGGATCGAAAGGGCCGGCATCCCCGGCCCCGCGGCGCTTACTTCAGCTGGTCAGGGGTGTAGTAGCCCGAGTCGACCAGAACTGGCTTCCAGTTGTCCTTGGTCACGATCACCGGTGTCAGCAGGTAAGACGGGACGACCTTCTTGCCGTTGTTGTAGGTCTTCGTATCGTTGACCTCGGGTTGCTTGCCGGACTCGATGGCGTCGATCATCGCCACCGTCACCTTCGCGAGCTCGCGGGTGTCCTTGAAGATCGTCGCGGTCTGCTCGCCCGCGATGATCGACTTGACCGATTGCAGTTCGGCGTCCTGACCGCTGACCACGGGCAGCTTCTGATTGCCGGAACCGTAGCCGACGCTCTTCACCGACGAGATGATGGCCGTCGAGATACCGTCATAGGGCGACAGCACCGCGTCGAGGCGGGCGTTGCCGTAATAGGCGGAGAGCAGGTTATCCATCCGGGCCTGGGCGGTCGCCGGGTCCCAACGCAGGGTCGAGACCTTGTCCATGCCGAACTGGCCGGAGCGCACGACGAGCTTCTTCGAATCGATGTAAGGCTTCAGCACCGACATGGCGCCGTCGTAGAAAAAGTATGCGTTATTGTCGTCGGGCGATCCGCCGAACAGCTCGATATTGAACGAGCCCTTGCCGTCCTTGAGGCCCAGCGCATCGACGATTGAAGTCGCCTGCTGCACCCCAACCTTGAAGTTGTCGAACGTGGCGTAATAATCAACGTTGGGCGTTCCCTTGATCAGGCGATCGTAGGCAATCACCTTCACGCCGCGCTCGGCCGCTTTCGACAGGACGTCACCGAGGGTTGTCCCATCAATCGATGCAACGACCAAGAGCTTCACGCCCTTCGTCAGCATGTTCTCGATCTGGGCAAGCTGGGTCGGGATGTCATCGTCCGCGTATTGCAGGTCCGGCTTGTAGCCCTTCGCCTGGAGCAGCTTCACGATGTTGTTGCCGTCATCGATCCAGCGCTGAGACGACTTCGTCGGCATGGCAACCCCGATCGGGTCGCCGCCCGCGGCCTGGGCCGACGATAAGGCACTCCCGAGGAGCGCGGCCCCGAGGATCAGCTGGCGTAACGTCTGCTTGGCGAACATGACTCCCCCTTGTTTATCGTGCGGCAGTACAAGGCTTTTTGCGCCTTTTGCCACCGTGTTCCATCACCATCGGCGAGAATCCGAATCATAACCAATTATGCTTTAAGCATAGATCTGACACGGATCGACGCTATCCATCTCCAGTATTTGAAGTGGATATTGATAATCTGCCGATGTGCTGAATTCTATCAAGCGCGGATAGCGATCGTTTGCGGAATCACCGCGAAGTGGACGCCGAGGTGGCGGAATTCCTTATCCCAGCGTGTGAACGGGTTCGACCCCATCCGTTCTTCGTTGCTGAATTTGTATGAGTTATAGAACGGGACGTCAATCGTGTGCGCGGGGGCAGGCCGCGCTGCATCTGGGAATGCACAGCGAAGGCGGAGAGGCGGCTGCGGCCGCCAGGCTCAGCCGCGTCCGACGAACGGCATCTTGGTGGCCATGATCGTCATGAACTGCACGTTGGTGTCGAGCGGCAGGCTCGCCATGGTGAGCACCGTCTGGCCGACATGGGCGGGATCCATCACCGCCTCGGCCCGCAGCGAGCCGTCCGCCTGGGGAACCCCGGCCTTCATCTTGCCGCCCATAGGCGTGTCGGCATTGCCGATATCGATCTGCCCGCAGGCGATGTCGTAGGCACGGCCGTCCAGCGAAGTCGCCTTGGTCAGGCCGGTCACCGCATGCTTGGTCGCCGTGTAGGCGATCGAGTTCGGCCGCGGGGCGTGGGCCGAGATCGAGCCGTTGTTGATGATCCGGCCGCCACGCGGATCCTGGTCGCGCATGATCCGGAAGGCGTGCTGGGTGCACAGGAACAGGGCGGTGAGATTGGTATCGACCACCTGGCGCCACGTCTCGAGCGGCAGATCCTCCAGGGGCACCGGCGGCGCGCCGATGCCGGCATTGTTGAAGAGGAGATCGAGGCGGCCGTACTGCGCCCGGGTGCGGGCGAACAGGTCGGCGATCGAATCGGGGTCGGTCACGTCGGTGGGCACCACCAGCGACCGGTCTCCCCCGATCTCGGCCGCCACTTCTTCGAGGGGCGCCGGCCGCCGACCCGAGAGCACCACGTGCCACCCGGCGCCGGCGAGCGCCACGGCGGCGGCCCGGCCGACTCCGGTTCCGGCTCCGGTCACGATTGCGATCCGATTGCCCGCCATGGATGCCTCCCGCTTCTGTGTCACGGCGCTGTACCGGATGGCGGCGCCAGCGCGAAGGGATCGGCATGTCAGAGGCGGCGCGCGGTTACATGTGGGACGGTCGGTATCGCGCCCGGGGATACGTGCTGCACATCGGAACCGGACAGCGGCGTCCGTGTTTCGAGCCCCCGTCGTCTTGACCGCGAGCGCTAACGGCCTCCTTTCGGGGCTAGACACTCGAATGGCGCTCAAGTCAGTCGAAGGCAGGTCAAATCCAGTGGAGATCGGGAAGAAGAGACGGTGGATGATGGCCGAACGGCCCGAAGCGATCCACGGAGCGGGGCGAGTTTGAGCGCGACCGAGATTCCGTTCCTGGCCGGGCTCGACCCAGCGGCCGTCGAGGCTGTACGCGCGCGCATGGTTCCGGTGACTGTGCCGGCCGGCCGGATCCTGTTCGAGCAGGGCACGCCAGGGGATGCGCTTTTCATCCTTGTCTCCGGCGTCGTCGGTGTCTCGGCCCGCGACCATACCGGGATGCCGACCCGGATCGCGCGGCTGCGCCCTCCGGAGATCTTCGGCGAGATGGCGCTTCTCTCCGACGCCCCACGGGCGGCGACGGTGATCGCCCTGCGCGATGCGCAACTTCTGCAGCTCACCCGCGGCGCCTTCGAAGCGGTGATCGCCGAGTATCCGCAGACACTCCTTTACCTGTCCCGCATCCTCGCCGACCGCCTGCGTCACATCTACGACGGCCGCTCGGTGCATCACGCGCCCCGGATCTTCACGATCCTGTCGGTGACGGACGGGCCGGAGCCGGCGGATTTCGCCCATCGGCTCGCCGCCGCCTTCGACGCTCTGTTGCCCGGCGAGACCGGCTGCCTGACGGATTGGCCGGACGGCGCCGACGAGGCGTGGTTCCAAGCCTACGAGGCGCGGCATGCGCGCGTGATCTTCGCGGCCCGCGAGATCGATTGCCCGTGGTGCCGGCAGAGCCAACGCCGGGGCGACCATGCGCTGCTGCTGGCCGATCCCGGAGCCCCGCCGCGGCCCGCGGCGGCAGCCTATCTGGAGCGGGTGCGCTCTGACTGGATCCGCATGGACTTCGTCGTCCGGCAGGATCCCGGGGCGCGGCGCCCGAAGCCGCTGCATCCGGCGGTCGCCAAGCTGCCCGCTTCCCTGCGGATCCAGCTCCGCGACGGTGAGCAAGCCGATCTGCACCGGCTCGCCCGGCTCGCCAGCGGCGCGGCCAGGGGCCTCGTGCTCGGCGGCGGTGGCGCCCGCGGGCTCGCCCATCTCGGCGTCCTGAAGGCCCTCGACGAAGTGTCGTGCGCCCCTGATTTCGTCGGCGGGACGAGTATGGGAGCAATCATCGCGGCAAGCGTCGCCATGGGCTGGAGCCTCCCCGAGATTCAGAGTCAGATCGAGGCGTTCTTCGCCACCAGCAACCCGATCAACGACTACACGCTGCCGCTCCACGCCCTGACACGGGGTGCCAAGGTCGATGCGGGCCTCGCTGCCCGCTACGGCGGCGCACGCATCGAGGATCTGTGGCTGCCGTTCTTCTGCGTCTCCTCGAACCTCACCACCGGCAGCACGATGATCCATCGCTCCGGCGACCTGACGCAGGCTCTGCGCGCCAGCATCGCGATCCCAGGCCTGCTTCCACCGGTGCTCTGCGACGAGGGCGTGCTGGTCGATGGCGGCATGATGAACAACCTCCCGGCCGACGTCGCTGCCGACCTGGAACGCGGACCGGTGCTCGCCGTCGATGTCGGCAGCGACCGCGCGTTCCAGGACATGCCCGCGCGCGGCTGGACCGGCCGCTTCGTGCGCAAGCTGATCGGCTCGCCGCTGGCGATGCCGGGCCTCGCGCCGCTGCTGCTGCGCGCCGCCACCGTTTCGGGCGACGCGCAGAGCCTGATGGCGGCGACTCATGCTACGGTGGTGCTCAAACCCCAGCTTTCCGGCATCGACCTGCGGGCATGGTCGCGGTTCCGCGAATCAGCTGAGCTCGGCTACCGCGAGACCCGCGCCGGCCTGGAGAACGGCAGCCTCGCGCGCTGGGTGGACCCGGTGCGTTGAGATGTCCGCGTGCGGCAGCGCACAAGGGCATGACCTCCCCTGTAACCCCGTCGGCCCGGCAACGATCTTTCCCACAGGATCGCCATCGGAGTTCAATATCGTGCTCACCCCCGCCATGACCGAATCTCCCCGAAACCCGCCCGTCGCCGATCCGACCCGGGGTCTGCTCGAGGGAGCGGCCTTCGTCCTGCTCTGCCTGTGGACCCGGACAGCACCGGAACGCCTGCGTAATCAACTCTCGCCAGAAGCCGGCGCCTGCGCCACTCTGGGCTTCTGACGGCCAAGCAGGCCACCCGCTGGAGCGGAGCATCGACGACGATGGATGTTGCGGGTGTGACCTTCCGGCGGATCGCGCTCCCGGAACTCAGCCTGCACGTGGCCGAGGCCGGTCCGGATGCCGGCGCGCCGACCATCCTGCTGCACGGTTTCCCGGAATTCTGGTATGGCTGGCGCCACCAGATCGGCCCACTCGCTGCAGCGGGCCTGCGGGTCATCGCGCCGGATCAGCGCGGCTATGGCCTCAGCGACAAGCCGGCGGACCTCGAAGCCTATCAGCTGGACCGCTTGGCCGGCGACGTGATCGCGCTCGCGGATGCCTTTGGCTTCCCGACGGTGCGGCTGGTCGGGCACGATTGGGGCGGCCTGGTCGCGTGGTGGGTGGCGAGCCACTACCCGGACCGGATCGAGCGACTGGCGATCCTGAATGCGCCGCATCCCGGCATCGTCGGTGACTATATGCGGCACCATCCGGGCCAGATGCTCCGCAGCTATTACATTGGTCTGTTCCAACTTCCCGGTCTGCCGGAACGCCTGCTCACCGCGGATCGGTGCCGGGCGCTGCGGCGGGCGCTCACCACCACCAGCCGTCCCGGCGCCTTCGCAGCCGCCGATCTCGACCGCTACGTCGAGGCCTGGCGTCAGCCCGGGGCGATGACCGGCATGCTGAACTGGTACCGAGCCCTGGTGCGGCTCCCCCGGGCGAAGCCGCCCCGGGTTCGCGTGCCCACCCTGATTCTCTGGGGCCGGCGGGACACAGCCCTGCAGGCAGGCTTGGCGGAAGCGAGCCTCGCAATCTGCGACGAAGGACGGATTCGCTGGTACGATCGCGCCAGTCACTGGCTCACACACGAGGAGCCGGCCGCGGTGAATGCCGATCTCATCGCCTTTCTCGCCTGAGCCGCCGCTGTCCGCTCCATAAAATTGCACTGATAAAACGATTTCACTTTACAGTCATTGCAAGTCGACAGGGAGCCAAACCTTAACACGCAGCAGGCACTGCTTTAATCCATATTCTTTCCAAGGTATATTTCAATGTTTCCTGCACTAAGACGGAACCGTCCGATCGTTTCCGGATTGGGGGATGGCTTCTGAAAGCCGATCGGAGATTTGAGACCATGTCGTTTCGCACCCTGCTGACCGCGGGCCTGTTCGCCGGCAGCCTCTTGGCCGGCTCGGCGGTGGCTCATGCTGCCCCCGCAATGCCGCAGCCCGGCTTGGCCGATAGCGGCCTGACCCAGAACGTCGTGATGCATCACCATCACCGGATGCATCGCCATCATTCCACCCGACACGAACGCCGGATGCGACGCCTCAACACGATGCGCCACGGTAACCCGAACGCCCGAAACCCGTCGCGGCCCGGCTACCAGCAGCAGCTCGGCAATACCACGGGCGGCCCCCGCTACTGAGCGATCTCCGCTGACGGGGACGCCGGTCCGGCGCAAGAGCGCAGGCCATATCAAAGAGTGAGCGCCATCCACTGCCGCCGCGGCTTCTCCCCAGCCGCGGCGGTGCGCGCCTCCTGATTCGCGGGCTGCGCTCTGCTAAGACGCGCCATGGCCCGCACCGCCGTCCGCCCCGCAGAGCTACCGCCCGCCCCGGGCCTCGATCCGGTCGGCGCCACGCCGATGATGGCGCAGTACATCGAGATCAAGGCCGCCAACCCGGACTGCCTGCTGTTCTACCGGATTGGCGACTTCTACGAGCTGTTCTTCGAGGATGCGGAGATCGCCTCCCGGGCCCTGGGCATCGTGCTGACCAAGCGCGGCAAGCATGCGGGCGGTGAGATCGCGATGTGCGGCGTGCCGGTCGAGCGCTCCGACGACTACCTCAACCGCCTCATTGCCCTCGGGCACCGGGTGGCGGTGTGCGAGCAGACCGAGGATCCCGCCGAGGCGAAGAAGCGCGGCCCGAAATCGGTCGTGCGGCGGGAGGTCGTGCGCCTCGTCACCCCCGGCACGATCACCGAGGACCGTCTGCTCGATCCGGCTCAGGCCAACCTCCTGCTGGCGATCGGACGCCGCAAGACGGGGGAGGGCGCGGTCGCCTACGGGCTTGCGGCGGTGGATATCTCGACAGGCCGCTTCTCCCTGAGCGAAGTTCCGGCCGGCGACCTGATTGGCGCCATTGCCCGCCACGACCCACGGGAGATCGTCCTGTCGGAGGCGATCCACGCCGATCCGGCGCTGGCGCGGATCTGGCAGGAGAGCCGCGCCGCCATCGTCCCCCTGGCGCAGGCGGAGTTGGAGCCCGCCGCCTCCGAGCGGCGCCTGCGCGAACAGTACGGCGTCTCGACCCTGGAGGGCTTCGGCCAATTCACCCGCGCCGAGATTGCGGCGGCCGGGGCGGCGCTCCTCTACATCGCCCGCACGCAGCTTGCGGCCCGCCCGACCCTGGCAATCCCGACCCGGGAGGATGCAGGCGCGACGCTCGCCATCGATGCCGCTACCCGGGCCAATCTCGAACTCACCCGCACCCTGTCGGGGGAGCGGACGGGAAGCCTGCTCGCAACGATCGACCGCACCGTGACGGCCAACGGGGCACGGTTGCTTGCCGAGCACCTCGCGGGCCCGCTGACCGACCTCGAGGCCATCGCCCGCCGGCACGAAGCGGTGGCGCACCTCGCCGAGAACGGTTCCCAACGTGCCGGCCTGCGCGATGCGCTTGCCCGGGCGCCCGACCTCGCCCGCGCCTTGTCGCGCACCGGCCTCGGCCGCGCCGGGCCACGGGACCTCGCCGCCATCGGCGCAGGTCTGGCCGTCGCGGCAGATCTTGGTGCACGATTGTTCGACACCCCGGACCTGCCCGAGGATCTCTCCCGACTGGCCGACCATCTGGCGCGAGCAGACGCTGCGTTGATCGCCACGTTGTCGGCCGCGCTCGCCGACGAGCTTCCCCTGAACCGGCGGGACGGCGGCTTCGTGCGCGCCGGCTATCACCCGGAGATCGATGAAGCCCGGACGCTCGGCCAGGATTCCCGCAAGGTCATCGCCGCCCTCCAGGCCCGATACGCCGAGCAGACCGGGTGCCGGACCCTGCGCATCAAGCACAACAACTTGCTGGGCTATTTCATCGAGGTCCCGCAATCCGTCGGCGAGGCCTGTCTGAAGGGCCTCCAGAGTGAGTTCGTCCACCGACAGACGATGGTGGACGCCATGCGCTTCACCAGCGTCGAATTGGGGGGCCTCGAATCCAAGATCTCGGGGGCCGCCGACCGGGCGCTGGCCCTCGAAGCAGCCGTGTTCGACGATCTCGCGGCGCGCGTGCTCGCACAGTCCGAAAACATCGCGGAGGTGGCGGAGGCGCTGGCCGGTCTCGACGTGGCGGCCAGCCATGCCGAACTGGCGGTCGAGCTCGACTGGCGCCGGCCCATCGTGGACGATTCCCTGAGCTTCGTCGTGGTCGGCGGGCGCCATCCGGTGGTCGAGGCGGCTTTGCGCCGGGCGGGCGAGCCGTTCATCGCCAACGCGTGCGATCTCTCGGGCGACACGCGGGGCCGGATCCGGCTGATCACCGGCCCCAACATGGGGGGTAAGTCGACCTTCCTGCGCCAGAACGCGCTGATCGTGGTGCTGGCTCAGATGGGGGCCTTCGTGCCGGCCACGGAGGCGCGGATCGGGCGGATCGACCGGCTGTTCTCCCGGGTTGGCGCCGCCGACGATCTTGCCCGGGGGCAATCGACCTTCATGGTCGAGATGGTCGAGACCGCCGCGATCCTGAATCAGGCCACCCGCCGCTCCCTGGTGATTCTCGACGAGATCGGCCGCGGCACGGCGACCTTCGATGGCCTGTCCATCGCCTGGGCCTGCTTGGAGCATCTGCACGAGGTGAACGCCTGCCGTGCGCTGTTCGCCACCCATTTTCACGAGCTGACCGCACTGGGCGACCGCCTCGCCCGGCTGGAGAATGCGACACTGAAGGTCGCCGAGCACCGGGACGGCGTCGTGTTCCTGCACGAGGTGGTGGCCGGTGTGGCCGAGCGCAGCTACGGATTGCAGGTGGCGCGGCTTGCCGGTCTGCCCGGCAGCGTCGTGGCGCGGGCCGGGGCAATTCTCAAGAGCCTGGAGAAGGCGGAGCGCGGCCGACCGGCCCGCGCCCGGATCGACGACCTGCCGCTCTTCGCTGCCCTCGCACCACCCCCGCCGCCGGAGCCCCCGCCCGAGGATCCGCTCGGGGCGCTCCTCGACGCCATCGATCCGGACGCGTTGACGCCCCGGGAGGCGCTGGACGCACTCTATCGGCTCAAGCGCGCGCGCGCGGGGAGGGGGTGAGGTGCGAATGTCGAAGGAAGCTCAGACGCCGCCGCGTCATTTCTTCACCCTCTGCGGGCTTGCCGAATCCGCCATCAGGACCCGTCACATCCATTCAAAATCGGGCGCAAGTCCCTCTATCCCGAACGGGAGAGGGGGCAGGTCACGCTCTGCCGCGAGCATCGATGTCCGTCAGAGATGCGTGAACAGTGTGGCCTTTGCTGGGGCTGGGGGGAGGGCCTGCCATAAACCCAGGAAACCTCAAACCGGCGCCGGCAAGAAGCCGTCCGGGCAGACCTCTCCGCTCCGGCCGGCGCGCCGGTCGGCCACGTAGTCGAGGGTACTGGCGACCACCCGCTCGGAATACGGCTTGGCGATCACCCCGATGGCGCCCGCGAAATCCGACGGGATGCGCTTCGCGTTGGCTGTCATGAACACCACGGTGGTGCAATGGTCCTTCGAAAGCGCCCGGGCGACCTCGACCCCGGTCGGGCCATCGACGAGATGAATATCCACGAGGGCGACGTCGGGCGCCATGGAGCGGCCGAGCGCGATCGCCTCGGCCGAGGTTCCGGCGATGCCCACCGTGACATGACCGAGATCGTCCAGAAGGCACTCGAGCTCCAGGGCGATCAACGCTTCGTCCTCGACCACGAGGATGCGCAGCGCGGCCCCCGCGTTTCTGGTCCCCATTCCGTCTCCGTGCTCCGACACCGCGAACGCAGACGCTTCGGCGAGCGTGGCGTGTTGGCGCTGAATACTCAAGACGCAGGCTGCAGCGGGATGTCGATCTCGACGGTCGTGCCCGGCACGGCATCCATCCAGGCGATGGTCCCGCGCATCTGCCGCACCACCATTTCCACGAGGTTGCGCCCGAAACCCGCCGGGTTCGGCGGCGCCGCCGCGAGGCCGACCCCGTCGTCCCGAATCGTCAGGTGCATCCCTCGCTCGGTCCGCTTGGCCGCGATCGAGACCCGTCCCTCGCGTGCGTCCGGGAAGGCATGGCGCAGGGCGTTGGCAGTAAGTTCATGGATCAACAGAGCGAGCGGCGCCGCCATCGCGGCCGCCACCGAGATCGACTCCACGTCAGCCTCGATCCGATGCCGCTCCGGGTCGAGGCCCGCATTCATGTCGGATAGGAACTCGGACGCGAATTCGCCGAGATTGAAATGGGCGCAGTCCCCCTCCGAGTAGAGCAGCCGGTGCGCGGTCGATAGTGCTCCGATCCGTTCCGCCATGCCCTGAAGCGCATCACGCGCCTCGCCCTCGGGGGTACGACGGGCCTTCAGTAGCATCAGTGAAGAGATCACCTGGAGATTGTTCTTCACCCGGTGATCGACCTCGTGCAGCAGCGCGGTCTTCTGCTCCAGCGCCGCGGTCAGGGCGTGCGTGCGGGCATCGACGAGGCGCTCAAGCTCGTCGTTGGTGCCACGCATCGTGTCTTCGAGCTGGTGGGTGGGGGTCATGTCCGCCTGGGCGGCGTAGTAGAACGCCACACCCTGCGCGTCGCTCACCGGCGTGATCGTCATCGCGTTCCAGAACGCCGTGCCGTTCTTTCTGTAATTGAGCAGCTCGACGGAAATCGGCTCGGCCGCCTCAATGGCCGCGCGAATCCGCTCGACCGTTGCCCGATCCGTGGCCGGCCCCTGAAGCATGCGGCAATTACGCCCGACGATCTCCGTCGCGTCGTAGCCAGTGGCCTGGAGAAAGGCATCGTTGGCCCAGGCGATCGGGTTATCGGGCGCGCGGGCGTCGGTGATCACCATCGGCGACAGGCTGCGTGCGAACGCGTCGACCAGAATCGCGGGTGGCGGAGTGGGCTCCAATCGGGCACTCACCGCATCATTCCACACCGTGTAACGCGACGCGTCCGCCCAACGGCCACCAGCCCCGATCCACGGTGCATGGAGATTGCGTTAACCAAGCTTCGATCAAGATCGAGGCGACCTGCATCACAATCCAGCGAGCATCACCGCGGCGCACAGTTGCCACGATTTCGCGGGATCAAGGCCATGAACGCTCAGGAGTTCCATGCCATGGGCAACCAGCCACAGGCTTTGCGCCGCTTCCGCCTCCGCGACATCGTAGAGGACCGGCGCATTATCCTGATGCTTGCGCTCGGGTTCTCGTCGGGTCTGCCGCTGCTGCTGGTGCTGGGGACCTTCACGCTCCGGCTCGCCTTCTCAGATATCGACGTGCGCGCCATTGGGCTATTCAGCTACGTGGCGCTGCCCTACTCGCTGAAGTTCCTCTGGGCGCCGGCGATCGACCGCCTGAACGTACCGGTCCTGGGCGCGCGGCTGGGTCGCCGCCGGGCCTGGATGGTGACGACGCAGGCCGCCGTCGCGCTGTGCCTCGTCCTGATGGCCTTCTCGGATCCGAAGACCAATCTCGCGCTGCTCGGGTTCGGGGCCTTCCTGGTCGCGTTCTGCGCGGCGAGCCAGGACGTGGTCATCGACGGCTGGCGCATCGACGCCGCCGGCAGCGACTTCCAGGGCATCCTGGCGGCGACATCGAACCTCGGCTACCGCCTCGGACTGATCACCGCGGGCGCCGGCGCGCTGTTCATCGCCGCGTCCGGGGGCTGGATGCTGGCTTACCTGATCATGGCCGCGCTCATGCTGGTCGGCATGGTGGCCGCCCTGCTGGCGCCCGCCTTCGACGCGCCCCGGGCGATCGTGGCCGACACGCCCGGCCATTCGCGGCTCTGGTCGATGCGCCGTGCCGTGCTGGAACCGCTGATCGAGCTGCACGGCCGCTTCGGGAACGCCCTGTGGGGCATCCTGCTGCTCGTGGCGCTGTTCCGCCTGCCGGACTTCCTCTCGGGGGTGATGGCGAGCCCGCTCTACCGGACGCTCGGTTTCGACCTAAAGGAAATCGCGACCGTTACCAAGCTCTACGGCATCTGGGTCGGCATTGCGGGCGGCTTCGCGGGGGGCTGGGCGCTCGCTCGGCTCGGTCTGTTCCCGACGCTGCTGCTCGGCGCCTTCCTGGCGGCCGCCTCGCACCTCGCCTTCGCGTGGCTCTCGGCCGGTGCCCCGGAGCTCTGGCGCTTGACGGTGGCCATCTCGATCGAGAATTTCTGCGGCTCCTTCGCGGGCATCGTGCTCATCGCCTACATGTCGAGTCTCACCAGTCCGGCCTACGCAGCAACGCAATACGCGCTGTTCTCCTCGCTCTACGCGCTGCCCGGCAAGCTGATCGCGGGTGCCTCGGGCTTCATCGTCGCGGCCATCGGCTACCCGGCCTTCTTCGTACTGACTTCGCTGGTCGGCATTCCGGTGCTGGCACTGTGCCTCGCCGTCGGGCGTCGCAGCGGCAAAACGGTCCCGGAGGCTCCGCTCGCATCTGGGCCGAACGCGGTGGGGAACCGCGCGACGGGCGCAGAACTTCCTTCCACGGCGCGCGCCCCGGGGGCCGTGTGACCGGAACAGATCCAGGGATCCTTGGATGACCACGACCGATATCTCCCGCGCCGATACGACGCTGCCGACGGTGACCGGCGAAACAATCCTCAGCGACGCGGATCTCGCCGCCCTGCGCCGGGCCGTGCAGGCTCTGGAACGGCCGAGCCTCGCAGCCCGCCTTTCCGCGGCCGCCGGGGCGCCGCTGGACATCATCGGACGCTCGCTGCCGGCACCCGTGACCGAGGTGGTGAGTCGCAGCACCGAGGCCGCCATGCGCGGCGCCCTCCGAGTCGCCCTGGCGACGCTGCCCCGCACGGAACTCGCGCCGGCGACGGCGGGCGAGACCCTCGGCACGGCGAGCGCCAAGGCAGAGAGCCGGATCACGCGGCTGCTCGGCTCGGGCGATGCCAAGCACAAGGCCTATGCGGCGCTGTCCGGCGCCATCGGCGGCGCGTTCGGCCTCTCGACGCTGGCGGTCGAACTGCCGGTCTCGACGACGCTGATGCTCCGCTCGATTGCCGAGATCGCCCGTGAGGCGGGCGAAGACCTGGAAACGCCCGAAGGCGCGCTGGCCTGCGTGCAGGTCTTCGCCCTGGGCGGCCGGGCGCCGGCGATCACGGAGGCGGGTTCGGCGCTCACCGAGAGCGGCTACTTCGCGGTCCGTGCAGCCCTGGCCAAGACACTGGCGGAGGCCGCGCGCTACGCCGGAAGCAAGACCCTTCTCGACCAGTCGGCCCCCGCGTTGATCCGCTTCACCGCGCAGATCGCGGCCCGCTTCGGCCTCGTCGTCTCGCAGAAGGTTGCCGCGCAAGCGGTGCCGATCCTCGGGGCGTTCGGGGGGGCAGCCGTCAACACCGCGTTCATGAACCACTTTCAGGCGACGGCGCGGGCCCACTTCACGGTCCGCCGCCTGGAGCGGGCCTACGGTCCGGACGTCGTGCGGGCGGCCTACGAGGTCGAGAAGGCGGCGCTGGGAACGAGTTGATAAGTCGGCTCATCATCGTCCAGGATCGGCGCATTCCGCATCACGCGGATGAGCGGAGAGGGTCTTGATCGGCAACGGTGAGATGGTGGCGCGGCTGGCGCTGGCGGCCCTGTTCGGCAGCGTGATTGGCCTCGAGCGCGAACGGTTGCTCTGGGCGGCAGGCCTGCGGACCCACATGCTGGTCTGCGTCGGTTCCTGCCTGATCATGCTGGTCTCGGCCTTCGGCTTCGGCGACGTGCTGGGCGCCGAGCATGTCGTGCTCGATCCGTCCCGTATCGCAGCCCAGGTCGTGTCGGGGATCGGCTTCCTGGGGGCGGGGACGATCCTGCTGCGCGGCGAGGTGGTGAAGGGGCTCACCACGGCGGCGAGCCTCTGGGGCGTAGCCGCGATCGGACTCGCGATCGGCAGCGGGCTCTACGTGCCGGCCATCGCCACGACGGCGCTGATCGTCGGTATCCTGGCCGGCGTGAAGCCGTTCGAGGAGCGCTGGCGCGACCGGATGCGGGCGCGGACGCTCCGTTTGACTGCACGCGCGGGCAGGTTGTCGATCGACACCCTTCAGATGGCGACGGGCGAGCGCGCCTCCCGGGTGCGGACCTTCGCGGTCCGCCCGAGCGTGAACCCGGATTTCGACGACGTTACGGTCACCTTCGTGCGTCTGTCGCGGACGAGCGTCGCGGCGATCGCCGAGAAGCTGCGGGCCATGCCGGACGTGACTGCGGTGGAGGAGGAGTCCGAATAGACCGGGTCCAGCCTCACGCCGCCCCGGCCATCTCGCCGTCGAGAAAAAGACGGTAGGCCGGGTTCTCGGTCTCGTCGGTGGCCGGGTATCCCAGCGCCTCAATGACCGCATCGAACCGCGCCCGCTCGCCCGGGGGGACCGCGATGCCGGCCAGCACGCGGCCGTAATCCGCACCGTGATTGCGGTAGTGGAACAGCGTGATATCGAAGTCGGGCCCCAGCACGTCGAGGAACTTCATCAGCGCACCGGGCCGCTCCGGGAACTGGAAGCGGAACAGCCGCTCGTGCGCGACGCCCACCGCCCGGCCGCCCACCATGTAGCGGACGTGGACCTTGGCCATCTCGTTGTCGCTCATGTCGAGGACGCGGTAGCCGGCCTCGCGCAGGGAACCGATCAGCGCCTGCTTCTCGTGCCTGCCGCCGGTGACATTGATGCCGACGAAGATCTGCGCCTCGGCGCCTGGGGCATGGCGGTAGTTGAACTCAGTGACGGCGCGCGGCCCCAGGGCATTGATGAAGGCCCGGTAGGCGCCGGGCCGCTCGGGGATCGTAACGCCGATCAAAACTTCCCGCTGCTCGCCGATCTCCGCCCGTTCGGCGATATGGCGCAGACGGTCGAAGTTGAGATTGGCCCCCGACGAGATGGCGATCAGCGTTCCGTCGCCGCCCTCGCGCTCGGCATAGAGCTTGGCACCGGCGAGGCTTAGCGCGCCAGAGGGTTCCGACACCGCGCGGGTATCGTCGAAGATGTCTTTGACGGCCGCGCACATGGCGTCGGTATCGACGGTGATGACCTCGTCGAGGTGCTCGCGGCAGAGGCGGAAGGTTTCCTCGCCGGCCTGCCGCACGGCAACGCCGTCGGCGAACAGCCCGACCGTGGGCAGGCTGACCCGGGTCCCGGCAGCCAGCGCCGCGGCCATGCAGGCGGCGTCCTCCGGCTCGACGCCGATCACCTTGGTGCCCGGGCGCAGGTACTTCACGAAGGTGGCGATGCCGGCGGCGAGCCCGCCGCCGCCCACCGGCACGAAGATCGCCTCGATCGGACCGGTGTGCTGCTCCAGGATCTCCTTACCGATCGTGCCCTGGCCGGCGATCACATCCGGATCGTCGAACGGATGCAGGAAGGTCAGGCCCTGCTCGGCTTCGAGGATCTTGGCCTGGATCAGCGCCTCGTCGAAGGCGTCGCCGTGCAGCATCACTTCGGCGCCGCGGGCCCGGCAGGCATCGACCTTGATCGACGGCGTGGTGCGCGGCATCACGATCACGGCCCGCGCCCCGAGCTTGGCGGCGGCGAGCGCGACGCCCTGGGCATGGTTGCCCGCCGAGGCGCAGACCACGCCGCGGGCGATCTGCTCGGGGCTCAGGCCCGACATCTTGTTGTAGGCGCCGCGGAGCTTGAACGAGAAGACCGGCTGCAGATCCTCACGCTTCAGCAGCACCGGTCGACCGAGCCGCTTCGTGATACGCGGCATCGGATCGAGTGGGCTCTCGATCGCCACGTCGTAGACGCGGGCGGTGAGGATCTTGCGGATGTAGTCCGTCACGGTGCGGGATCTCAGGCGGCGCGCTTTGATAGGCCCGGCAGATAGACCCTCACGGCCAGAGAAGCGAGCGCCGGACAAGCAGGGCAGGTCAGCCCAACCGCTCGACCAGTGCGGCCACCCACACCAACAGCGCCGCCACCTGCGCCATGAACGTCCCGGCCGAGGCGAGATCCTTCACCCGGCCGATCATCGGATGGTGGCTCGGATGGACGTGGTCGCAGAGCTTCTCGACGGCGGTATTCAGGAACTCGGCGGCCAGCATCAGCAGCAGGCTCACCATCAGCGCGACACGCACCCACAGGGTCGCGCCGAGCAGCAGCGCGACCGGCACGCCGACCGCCAGCAGAACCAGTTCCTGCCGGACCGCCCGCTCGGTGCGCGCGCCATGGCGCAGGCCGCGCCAGGAGTTGAGAAAGGCCAGGACCAGAGCGTTCATCGAGCCGCGCCCTCCGGCACGGACCGGCTGATCCACTTGGCGAGCAGCGGGCCGGTCAGCAGAACCACGAACAACCGCAGGGTCTGGACCGCCAGCACGAAGGAGACGTCGGCCTTCGAGCCGACCGCGATGATCGCGACCGAGTCGAGCCCCCCCGGGCTGGTGGCGAGCACGGCGGTCAGCAGGTCGATCGGCAGCAGCAGGGTCAGCCCCCAGCCCCAGGCACCGCAGAGCGCGATCACCGAGAAGGTCGCCACCAGAATCCCCGGCAGCGCCGTGACGGTGCGGCGCAGGGTCTCGCGGGTGAAGCGCAGTCCGACATAGATGCCGATGCAGGCATAGGCGAGTTCGAGGATCGGCACCGGGAGGGCCATCCGGACGACGCCGGTGGCGTGGAGGAGGCTCCCCAGCACCATCGGGCCGATCTGAGCGCCGGCCGGCACCCGCAGGGCGAGGGCCGCCCCCGCGCCGATCACCGCCACCGCGAGGGTCGCCAGCAGGGAGAGCGGCTCGACCGCCTCGGCACCACCCGATGCACCGGCGGCAGCCGGGTTCTCCATGAGGAACCGGGCCGCCAGCGAGGCCGAGAACACCACGGCGGCCACGCGGACATACTGCATGAAAGCCACGAGCCGCGGATCCGCGCCGAAATCCTCGGCCATCGCCACCATGGCGGAGGCGCCGCCCGGTGAGGAGCCCCAGGCCGCGGTGGTACCGGGCAACACCCGCAGGCGCGTCAGGACCAAGCCGACGACGCCGCTGACCGCCACCGTCACGAACACGACGGCGACGATGAGCGGGCCATCCTCCAGCAGGGTCTGGGCGATCTGCCCGGTGACGGCGTGAGCCACGAGGCAGCCGATCATCGCCTGAGCGGCGTTGAAGGCGGGCCGCGGCACGTGGAGCCGCGACCCGCCGACACCGAAGCCGATCGCACCGATCATCGGCCCGAGCAGCAAAGCCGCCGGGAAATGCGCGTGCGTCAAGCCGTACGAGATGGCCGCGGACACGGCGACGAGGGCGGCCCAGAGGCCGATGGAGCGAAGGGAGGGCAAGGCGATCGGTGGGGCGGGGCCCGGACGGACGGTCGGGCTTCCTCCGCGCGCTACACGGCAATATTGGCCCTGTCACGGCAAAGATTCGGCATCGCGGCCCCGCGCGGATGTCAGGGCTTACGCCTCCAAGGTTTCGCGCACGCCGCTCAGATCCGTGGAGTCCCGTCGCGGCAGGCCGCCGTACCGGGCGGCGCGTGGGCCCGGAAGAAGGCCGCCAAGCTCGACAGGCCGGGCGCACGGGGATCGCTGGTACGCCAGACGAGGGCGATGGTCCGGCCCGGACCGTCGAGGTCGAACGCCCGCGTGACGATCAGCCCGCTCGGGTCGGGTCCGGCCGGCACCGCTAATGCGGGGAGCAGGGTGTATCCGGCTCCGGCCGCCACCATGGAGCGCAGGGTCTCCAGGCTCGTGGCGTGGCGGCCGATCGAGGAGCCGGCGCCACAGGCCGCGATCGCCTGATCGCGCAGGCAGTTGCCCTCGTCGAGGAGCAGCAGGTCCGGGCCCGCGATCTCGGTCGCCGACAGGGCGCCGCCGCGGGCGAGGGCGTGCTCGGCCGGGCAGGCCAGCCAGAAGGGCTCGATGAATAGGGGCGACGCGGTCAAGCCGTGCTGGGGCACCGGCAGCGAGACCAGGGCCGCGTCGATCCGCCCGTCACGCAGGCCCTCGATGATGTCGGCGGTGCGGGATTCCTGCAGGGAGAGCGTCAGCAGCGGATATTCCTCGCGCAGCGGCCGCAGCACCAGCGGAAAGAGGTAGGGACCGAGGGTCTGAATCGCGGCGAGGATCAGGCGCCCGGTAAGCGGCGAGCCGCGTCCCTCGCTGGCGAAGGCAAGCAGGCGCTGTGCCTCGACCAGGACGACGCGCGCCTGCCGCACGATCACCTGGCCTGCTTCAGTCAGCAGGATCCGGCGCTTCGAGCGCTCGAACAAAACCACCCCGAGGGCGGTTTCCAATTTGCGGATCTGCACGCTCAGCGTCGGCTGGCTGATGTTACAGCGCTCCGCCGCCCGGCTGAAATGGCCCTCATCGGCGACGGCGATGACGTATTCCAAATCGCGCAGGGACAGGCCCGACAAGTTCATAGACCCCCTCTATCACGACGTTTGTGACGATGCATTTGCCTCGGGGTCACGGCAGGGTCATAACCAATCACGAGAACGGTTCCAGGTTGTCCCCGGTGTCAGCCACGAGCCTTCGCAAACGGAGAGACGGTACGTATGACCGATCAACGCCCGATCCTGACCACCCGCCAGGGCCATCCGGTCCGCGACAACCAGAGCACCCGCACGGTCGGTGAGCGCGGGCCGGCGACGCTTGAGAACTACCAGTTCATCGAGAAGATCACCCATTTCGATCGCGAGCGGATCCCGGAGCGCGTCGTTCACGCCCGCGGCGCCGGCGCCCACGGCTACTTCGAGGCCTACGGCAAGATCGGCAACGAGCCCGCTTCCAAGTACACCCGTGCCCGCGTCCTGAACGAGACTGGTGTGAAGACGCCGATGTTCGTGCGCTTCTCGACCGTCGCCGGCGCGAAGGAGAGCCCCGAGACCGAGCGTGACCCGCGCGGCTTCGCGGTGAAGTTCAAGACCGTCGACGGCAACTGGGACCTCGTCGGCAACAACCTCAAGGTTTTCTTCATCCGCGACGCGATCAAGTTCCCCGACATGATCCACGCGTTCAAGCCGGACCCGGTGACGAACCGTCAGGAGGCGTGGCGCTTCTTCGATTTCGTGGCCCAGCACCCCGAAGCGATCCACATGGTGACACACCTGAAGTCGCCCTGGGGCATCCCGGCCAATTACCGCGAGATGGAAGGCTCGGGCGTCAACACCTACAAGCTGGTCAACGACCAGGGCGAGGCGGTGCTCTGCAAGTTCCACTGGATCCCGAAGCAGGGCGTCCGCAACCTGACCTCGGCCCAGGCCGCCGAGATCCAGGGCAAGGATGTCGGGCATGCCACCCGCGACCTCTACGACAACATCAAGGCCGGCAATTTCCCCGAGTGGGAGTTTGCGGTGCAGATCATGCCGGACGGCCCGAACGATCACCTGTCTTTCGACCCGCTGGACGACACGAAGCTGTGGCCGGTGGACCAGTTCCCGCTGCTGCCCTGCGGCCGGATGGTGCTCGACCGGGTGCCGGACAACTTCTTCGCTGAGGTCGAGCAGTCGGCCTTCGGCACTGGCGTGCTGGTCGACGGCATCGACTTCTCGGACGACAAGATGCTTCAGGGCCGGACGCTGTCCTACTCGGACACGCAGCGTTACCGGGTTGGCGCCAACTACCTGCAGTTGCCGATCAACGCGCCCCAGCCCGGCGTGAAGGTCTATTCGAACCAGCGGGACGGCCAGATGACCTATTCGGTCGACGGCACGGGGCCGAACAAGCACATCAACTACGAGCCCTCGACGCTGGCCGAAGGCCTGCAGGAAGCCCCGAAGCCGGCCCGGGACTACCACCAGCCGGTCCAGGGCAATCTCGGCCGCTACCAGACCTCGCGGACCGAGGACGACTACACACAGGCAGGCGTGCGCTACCGCTCGTTCGAAAACTGGGAGCGCGACGACCTCATCGCCAACTTGGTCGGCGACATGAAGCAGTGCCCGGAGCCGATCCAGTTGCGGATGGTCTGGCACTTCTGGCACGCCGACGAGGATTACGGCCGTCGCGTCGCCGAGGGTGCGGGCATCGACCTGGAGAAGGCCAAGGCCCTGCCGCCGCTGCCGGGCCGCGCCGCGCCGGGCAAGCGCCTGCAATCAGAGACCTACACGGACGGCTCGCAGGCCCACCGGGTCGCTGCGGAGTAAGGTCTCGTAAAACCGACGGCCGGGAGGCCCCGCGAGCACCAGCTCGCGGGGCCTTTTCGTTGATTCGAGGCTGAGGCCCTTACGCGGCGAAAGTTGGCGGTGCCGGCCCCCCCCCGCCACGATGGCTCCTCACGGGCAGGGGCGCCGCACGTAGCCCTTGCCGATATAGGTCTGCGTGCTTGGATCGTAGGTCTTGAACCGCCGCGCGCAGACCGCGATGGTAGTTGGATCGCCCGTCACCACCTCCGTCTCGACCGGCATCACGTAGACCGGCGGTGTGTACACGTAATCGTCGTCATACCAGGGGTCGCTGTAACTCTCGAATAACCCACCGAGGCCCAAGCCGAGCCCGAGTCCACCCAGCCCGTAGCCGTAGCCCGAGTAGCCGCGATGCCAGTGCCGATGGGCATAGGGAGGCCGGCCTACGAATCCGGGCCGGGCAAAGCCGCCGCCGGGAGCGAAGCCCGGCCGAACCGGTCCCAGCGGGCGACCCCAGCCGCCGACCTGCGGCCCGACCGGGCCAGCATGGAAACCGCCGCCGAACCCACGCGCCTCGGCCCCCGTCGACGTCAGCCCCAAGGTGAACAGCGCCGCGAAAAGCAGCCGGCATCCTATCCTATCGATTCGTTCCATGCTCATCACCCGACGCGGAAGGCGGCCACCACGGCGAGCCCATGCCGCAATACTCCGAGTAACCGTGCTTGTTGATTGGGGGCAGTCAAGGACGTTCGGGATGCAGGTCGAGAGGTCAGACCTCAGCAGTCATGCAACTGCAGAATGCCGGCCCTCTAGGAAGCATGAGTGCGTTTAATTTCACTTTTGCATCTGTCAATCTGAAGGCGGCATCGCGTCTACAGATTATCTGAGGCCGACAGCCTTCGGGGGTTCATTGCCGCTGCCGATATTTCAACTCGGCAAGCCCCGTGTCGAACTTCTCCGAGTATTGCGACCCTATGGCCCGTACCGCATGATGCGGAGGCAGGCCAGCATGAGTCTGGAGCGCTGGGAGGACGCCATGGCAACGATCGTCCGGAACGATGCGAAGCCCGACGCGGTGATCGGTGGGATGCGGGTCACTTATCTCGCGCGCGGCGATGCGACCGCCGACGCGATTGGCATCTACCGAATCACGATGGATCCGCGCACGCCCGGAGCCGGGCTGCACCGGCACGCCCGGCTCACCGAAAAGTTTGCGGTGGAAGCCGGCGCCCTCATCCTACACCTTGACGGGACCGACATCGATCTCGGGCCCGGCGACTTCGCGCTGGTCCGACCGGGTACGCCGCACGCCTTCGCCAACCGCGGCGACGAGCCGGTCCGCTTCACCCTGAGCTTCGCGCCGGCGCTCGCCCGCGAGGGCTTCTTCGAGGGCTTGGCGGATCTCGCCGCCGCGGGGCGCTTGTCGGAGGCCGAGGCGATGGAAGACCTGATGCTGCGCTACGATCAGGAGCCGCTGGCCGGGTTCGACGGCTGAAGCGCACTCAGCGACTGAGCCACCGGGCCAGGGAACTCCGGCTCCACCGCGCTGACCTTGCGGTCACGGCCCGCCGCGAGGCCGATCAGGATCGCGGCGGTGGCGATCCCTGCGAACAGGATGCCCGGGATGCCCCACCCCCCGGTCGCCTCGTGGGCGAGCCCGAAGGCCAGCGGTCCGAGGCAAGCCCCCGCGTAGCCGATGCCCTGCGCCATGGCTGACAGGCCGGCGGCACTCGCCGCATCTGCCGCGCGGAGCACGATCAGGGTGAGTCCCAGGCCGAAGCAGCCGCCGATCCCGAAGCCCAGCGCGCAGGCGGCCGGGATGCGCAGAGCGTCAGGTCCGAAGGCGAGAACGAGGAAGGCGCCGGCGGTCAGGCCCGGGATCGCGACGATCCAGGCCCGCTGATCGCGGGCACGGGCGGCCAGCATGGCGATAAGCAACGCGCCGGGCGCCTGGACCAGCGTCGTTAGCGAGGCGAACAAGCCGGCATCCAGCGGCGACAGACCGCGCCCCTGCAGCAGCAGCGGCAGCCAGCCGAACAGGATGTAGGCCAGCGAGGATTGCAGGCCCATGAAGCCCGTCACCCACCACGCGAGGGGGTTGCGGAGTAGACGCCCGGCCGAGGGCGCCGCACGTGCGCTCGGCCGGCGGGCAAACGGGATCCAGACCAAGCCGGCAACCAGCGCCGGCAAGGCCCAGATCGCCAGGGCGGACGGCCATCCGCCCCCGAGGGCGTGCTCGACCGGGATCGCCGCACCCGCGCCGGCCGCGGCGCCGAGGCAGAGGGTCATGGTGTAGAGGCCGGTCATGAGGCCACTGCTGCCGGCGAAGTCGCGCTTGACCAGAGCGGGCAGCAGGACGTTGTCGAGGCCGATGCCGATGGCGGCGAGCGCCGTTCCGGTAAACAGCGGCACGAGGCCGCCGAGGCCGCGCAGCGTCAGCCCAGCCGTCAGGATGGTGGTGCCAGCAAGCACCGCGAGATCGGCCCCGATCCGCCGGATCAGCGGCGCCGCCAGCGCGCAGGCGATGCCGAGGCACAGGACCGGGAGGGTGGTGAGGATCGCGGCACCGCCCGCGCCGAGGCCGGTTTCGTCCCGAATGGTCGCCAACAGGGGCCCGACTGTGCTGAGCGCCGGCCGCAGGTTGAACGCGACCAGCATCAGCGCGAGCACGAGCAGAATCCGGCGCCCTCCGGCGGATCCCGCACTCATATCCGTCGCCCGGCCGTCACCGCCCCGACGAGGCAGGCGGCCAGCATCAGCGCGAAGGCCGCGTCGCCGAACCGGCCGTACAGGGTGCCGCCCACGATCCGCGCGGGCAGATCGGCGTCGAGCCACGTCTCCTGATCGAGCGGCGTTTCGGCGATGATGCGGCCGTGCGGGTCGATCACCGCGGAGATCCCGGTATTGGCGTCGCGGACCAGGGGCAGCCCCTCCTCGACGGCGCGCAGGCGCGCCTGGGCAAGATGCTGGCGCGGGCCCGGCGTGTCGCCGAACCATGCATCGTTGGTGACGTTGAGAATCAGCCCCGGGGGATGGGCGGCAGGCGCGGTGTGGCCCGCGGGCAGGATCGCGCCCGGAAAGATCGCCTCGTAGCAGATCGTCGCCGCCACCGGCGGCAGTCCGGGCACCGCCAGGATCCGCTGCGCGGCAAGCGCACCGGCCGAGAAGCCGCCGGGAACCGCCACGAACTGGCGCAGGCCCAGCGCCCGCAGCGCGGCGTCGAGGGGGCCGGGCAGGTACTCGCCGAACGGGACAAGGTGGACCTTGTCGTAGCTGTCGGAGATCACGCCATCCGGCCCGATCACCAGGATCGCGTTGAAGTAGCGCAGGCGCTCGCCCGGCAGCGGTTCCTCGGCCCGGGCCGCGCCGGTGACGAGGTGCTGCCCAGGCTTGAGACCGGCCGCCACTTTGGCCAAAGCCTCGGGATCGCGCTGGATCAGGAACGGGAAGGCGGATTCCGGCCAGACGATATGGGTCGGCTCAGGCTCGCCCGCTGCCACCGGACGCTGGCTTAATTCGATGTAGCGGTCGACGATGTCGGCGCGATTCTCCGGCCTGAACTTGGCGTCCTGCGGCAGGTTCGGTTGGACGAGGCGCAGGCGGACACCCGCAGCCACCGGATCCGCCGACCCCAGGCGCTCGGCTCCGAACAGGGCCATACCGGCAAACAGCAAGGCGGCGGCCACGCTCGGAGCGAACCGGCTGCGCGGCTGCGAGCCGGTGGCGAGCGTCGCGGGGGCGGCGCAGATCAGGATGGCCAGCACGGTGAGGCCATAGAGGCCGATCTCGGCGGCCCACTGCATCAGCCAAAGGTTCTGGGCGAGCGCCATGCCGAGGGTGTTCCACGGGAAGCCCGTGAACAGGTGGCCGCGCAGCCATTCCGCGCCGCCGATTCCGAAGGCGAGGGCGGCGATCCGCCCCGACCCCCGGCACCATAGAAGGCCTGCGGCGCCAAAACCCGCGCCGTAGAACAGGCCGAGCCCGAAGGGCAGGCCGACGACGCCGAGCGGCAGCGCCCAGAGAAACTCGTCGGCCTCCACCAGAAAGGCTTGGCCCAGCCACCACAGGCCGGCGGTGAGATAACCGAAGCCCCAGGCCCAGCCGATCAGGAAGCATGGCCAAAGGCGGCGCGGGGCAGGGCGGTCCGCAGCGGCCCCGTCCAGGAGCCAGACCATGACGGTCAGGGAGAGGATCAGGGCGGGCAGAGCCCCGAAGGGGGGCATTGCCAGCGCACCCAGCGCACCCACGAGCCACGCCAGCCCGAGGCGACGCCAGCCGGTCAGACCCATGATGGCCCGCACGAAACCCGGTATCCAGTCATGCGTCGGCGCGCCCGGCGCTGCGGAAGCCCGGGCGTACCCCGCCGTCATGCGCGTCACGCCGGGACCGTCACGGGCGAGGCGTCTCGGCTGACGCTGGATTGGAGGGCGGGGGCAGGGCGAGCGGCACGACGGCACCGATCCGCGCCGCGCCCTTGTGGAAGCGCAGCCTCTTCAGGCGGCGTGGATCCGCATCGAGCACCTCGAATTCGAGATTGCCGGGTCCGGCGATCAGTTCGCCGCGGGAGGGGACGCGTCCGGCCAGCGTCACGATCATCCCGCCGAGCGTGTCGATCTCCTCGGCCATCTCACCAACTGCGGCGGCCAGATCGACGCCGGTCGCCTCCGAGACTTCGGCCAGCGGTGTGCGCGCGTCGGCCACGAAGACATCGCCTTCGCCATCGACCCTCTGAACGTAACTGGCCTCGGCGACGTCGTGCTCGTCCTCGATGTCGCCGACCACCACCTCGATCAGGTCCTCGATGGAGATCAGCCCGTCGGTGCCGCCATATTCGTCGATCACCAGCGCCATGTGGGTGCGCGTGGCCTGCATCCGCACCAGCAGATCGATCGCCGGCATCGAGGGCGGCACGAACAGGACCGGCCGCTGGATACGCGTCGCCGCCAGGGTCGTGGTCAGGTCGACCTTGCCGAGGTCGAGGCTGCGCGGAAGCCGTGGCGCCGGACGGCGGACGCGCGGCGCTGCCGCCGCATCGACCGCGCCGTCGATCCCCGGCTCCGCAGGCTTGACAGCCGGGACGCTGCGCCGGGTCGGCTCGGCCTTGGCGGCGATGTGATCCACGAGATCGCGGATGTGGACCATGCCGCGGGGGTCGTCGAGGGTCTCACCGTAGACAGGCAGTCGGGAATGGCCGGCAGTGCGGAACAGCTTGAGCAGGTCGCCGAGGCTTGTCTCGTTGGAGACGGCGACGATGTCGGCCCGGGGGACCATCACGTCGTCGACCCGCACCTTGTGCAGGCCCAGCACATTCTTGAGCATCACGCGCTCAAGCGGGGACAATCCGCTCTCGCCGGCATCCGGCTCAGCCAGCGCCTCCTCAAGACCTTCGCGCAGGGAATCGCGCGGTTTGAGGTGAAGCGCCTGGAGCAGGCGGTCGTACCAGGGCTCCCGATTCGGGGATTCTCCCTCGGTGGAACTGGGCGCGGCCAGGGCCGCGCCGCGACTTCGATCGTTGCTCATGTCTCTCGGGTCTGGGGACGTTCGGGCGTGGCGCACTCAGGCATAGGGATCCGGGATACCGAGGGTCGCGAGGGCCGCGACTTCGAGGGATTCCATGGCCTCGGCCTCGGCCTCGCCGATCTCATGGTCCTGACCGAGACAATGCAGGGTGCCATGGACGAGGAGGTGAGCAAGGTGATTCTGGAGCGGCGTCGACTGCTCCGCACTCTCGCGCACCAGGGTCTCGTACGCAAGGACCACATCGCCGAGCGGCGTCGCGACCTGCGCATGCCGTGGCTGCGGGGCGGCCGGGAAGGACAGGACGTTGGTCGGCTTGTCTTTCCCGCGCCACGTCTTGTTGAGCTCTTGAATCGCAGCGTCGTCCGTCAGCAGGACGCTGACCTCGACGGCGCCATCCGGCTTATCAGGGGCGATCGCAAGCCCGGCCTCCACGGCGCGGGTGACGAGCGCTTGGAGGTCGGGAATCGCGGTTTCCCAGCGTTCGTCCTCGACGGCCAGGTCAATCTCGTGCGGCATGCTCACGCTAGCGGTCGGCGCCGGAAATTCGGGTTGCGATCGGCCTCGTCCGTCCCGTGGGCAGCGCTTTCGTAGGCGGTGACGATCCGGCGGACGAGGTCGTGGCGGACCACGTCCACGTCCTTGAACCGCACGCGACCGATCCCCTCGACGCCCTCCAGCACCCGGACCGCCTCCACGAGGCCCGACTTCTGGCCCGGCGGCAGGTCGATCTGGCTCGGATCGCCCGTGATGATCATGCGCGAGCCATCGCCCAGGCGGGTGAGGAACATCTTCATCTGCATGGAGGTCGTGTTTTGTGCCTCGTCGAGCAGCACCACGGCGTTGGTGAGCGTCCGCCCGCGCATGAAGGCGAGCGGCGCGATCTCGATCTGCCCGGTCTGCAGGCCGCGATCGACATGGCGCGCCTCCATGAAGTCGTAGAGGGCGTCGTAGATCGGGCGCAGATACGGATCGACCTTCTCACGCATGTCGCCGGGCAGGAAGCCCAGGCGTTCGCCGGCCTCGACGGCGGGACGCGAAAGGATCAGCTTCTCGGCATGGCCTTGCTCCAGCAGCGAGACCGCGTGACCGACGGCGAGCCAGGTCTTGCCGGTCCCGGCCGGCCCTTCGGCGAAGACCAGCTCGTTGGTGCGCAGGAGCTTGATGTATTCGTCCTGCGCCGGGTTGCGCGCCCGTACGGCCCCACGCTTTCGGGTGGCGATCTGCTCGAAATGCGGCTTGTCGGCCTCGGCGGCGATCGTCTCGGCCGGGAACAGCGTCGCCTGCGCGGTGGCCTCGCGGATCGCGCCATCGACATCGCCAAGCGTCAGCGTGCTGCCACCGGTCCGCACCCGGGCGTAGAGCTTCTGGAACACCCGCCGGGCCTTCTCGGCGGCGTCGGGCGAGCCCTTGATGACGAGGTGGTTGCCGAGCGCCGTCGCGGTGACGTCGAGCCGACGCTCGATATGGGCGACGTTCTGGTCGTATTGGCCGAAGACGAGGCTCGCGAGGCGGTTGTCGTCGAAGGTCAGCGGCACCTCGACCGGCTCGTCCGATCCGGGCGGCCGCGCCGCCGGGCCGCGCCCCTTGAGCGCGCCGCGCGCGCCCGCCCCGTCCGATGCGCTCAAGCCGTCATCCTCGTCATGTGCCTCATGCCGCCACAGCTTCCGAGACGAGCTGTCCGAACAGGCTGTTGGTGCCGGCTTCAATGATGCGCACCGGAACCACGGAACCGATATGGTGCGGGGCCGCGTCGAACTGCACGGCGAGCAGGTGCGGCGTCTTGCCCGCGACCTGCCCCGGATGCCGGCCCGGCTTCTCGACCAGCACGTCGAAGACTTGGCCGGCAGCCGCGCGCTGATAGGCGTAGCGCCGGCTGTCGAGGAGCGCCTGCAGCTCCACGAGCCGCGCCGCCATCACGGGTTCGGGCACCTGATCGGTGCGGTCGGCGGCCGGCGTCCCCGGGCGCGTGCTGTATTTGAACGAGAAGGCGCTCTCGAAGCCGATATCGCGCACGAGCCGCAGGGTCTCGGCGAAATCCGCGTCGGTCTCGCCCGGGAAGCCGACGATGAAGTCGGAGGAGAGGGCGATGTCCGGACGCGCAACGCGGATCCGGTCGATAAGGCGCCGGTACGCGTCGCCGGTGTGCTTGCGATTCATCGCCGCAAGAATCCGGTCCGAGCCTGACTGCACTGGCAGGTGCAGGTAGGGCATCAGGGCCGGTACCTCGGCATGAGCCCGGATCAGCGCGTCGTCGAAATCGTTCGGGTGGCTCGTCGTGTAGCGGATCCGCGCGAGGCCGGGGATCTTTGCGACGGCCCGCACCAGTTCAGCGAGGCCGACCGGCGTACCGTCGGAGCCCGCGCCGTGATAGGCGTTGACGTTCTGGCCGATCAGCGTGATCTCTCGAACGCCGCCCTCGGCGAGCTTTTCCGCCTCAGCCAGCACCGCCGCAACCGGGCGCGAGACTTCGGCGCCGCGGGTGTAGGGCACCACGCAGAAGGCGCAGAACTTGTCGCAGCCCTCCTGAACAGTGAGGAAGGCCGAGGCCCCGAGCGTACGCCGCTGGGGCAGGTGGTTGAACTTGTCCTCGACCGGGAATTCCGTGTCGACCACGCGCCGCTCGCGGGAGCGAGCCAACAGGTCGGGCAGCCGGTGGTAGCTCTGGGGGCCGACGACAACATCGACCGCAGGCTGGCGCGCCTGGATCTCGGCACCTTCGGCCTGGGCGACGCAGCCCGCCACGACGATGCGCGTATCGAGCCCTTTCGCGGTCCGCTCGTTCTTCAGGACGCGCAGGCGGCCAAGCTCGGAATAGACCTTCTCGGCGGCCCTCTCGCGGATGTGGCAGGTGTTGAGGACGACCACATCGGCCTCCTCGACCGAATCCGTCGCCGTGTAGCCCTCGGCACCCAGGACGTCGGCCATGCGGGCCGCGTCGTAGGCGTTCATCTGGCACCCGTAGGATTTGACGTAGGCCTTCTTCAACACGCGCCGTCCCGAACCAATCCGCCCGAACACTGCTGCCTGCCCCGCGGGCCGGGCGCCCAACCCTTAACACGGATCCGGCGGCCCGTCGCGGCGTCCCTGAAACGCGACCGGCCGCCCGAAGGCGGCCGGTGCTGGCGTGCGGCGGGTGTGTCCGCCGCCGGTGTCAGTGCGTGACCGGCGCGGCGGTCGGCACGTCGATCACCATCTGCTGGAAGAACGGCACGTAAGCCTGGAGCATGACGAACAGGCCGACCAGGCAGGCCAACGCGATCGAGTGCCAGAACACGAAGCGCAGGATCTTGCCTTCCTGGCCGAAATAGCCGGTGGCCGTGGAGGCGACAACGATCGACTGGGCGTCGACCATCTTGCCCATCACGCCGCCCGACGAATTCGCCGCCGCCATCAGCACGCCCGGCAGACCGAGCTGCTCTGAGGTGATCCGCTGCAGGCCGCCGAACAGCACGTTCGAGGCCGTGTCCGACCCCGTGAGCGCCACGCCCAGCCAGCCCAGCAGCGTCCCGAAGAACGGGTACAGGATGCCGGTGCCGGCAAACGCGAGGCCGAGCGTGGCATCGACGCCCGCGTAGCGGGTGAGGACGCCAAGCGCGAGCATCGCCGCGATGGTGATCAGCGAGAAGCGCAGGGCCCAGATCGTCTCGACATAGGCCGTGACCAGCCGCAGCGGCGAGAAGCGCATGATCAGGCCCGAGATGAGCGCGGCGATCAGCACGCCGGTACCGGTGTACGACATGTAGGTGAACAGGAAGACCGCGCCCTCGGGGACCGGCTTGGCCACCACCGGCGGCACCTTCATGATCACGTTGTGCAGGCCCGGCACCTCGTACTTCCAGGTAAAGAGCGGGTTGACGATACCCTTGAACCAGCCCGTGCCCCAGATCGCGACGATGATCGAGAGCACGATCCACGGCACCCAGGCCATCAGGATCTCACCCTGCGAGGCGGTGCGGGCGCCGGTATGGACCGGGGGCGTGCCCGGCACGCCGGCGCCGAGCGCCACTGGACGGGGGCCCGCGACGGCCAGCGACGGATCGTGGCCGCGCAGGGCCGGGGAGGTCCAGATCTCGCGCGGCTGCCAGACCTTCAGGAACAGCACCAGCGCCAGCATGGAGGCCAGCGAGGCGCCGATATCGACGATCCACGGGTTCACATAGTTGGAGATCAGGAACTGCGCGACCGCAAAGGTCGCGCCGCAGACCAGGATCGGCGGCCAGACCCGGATCATGCCGCGGAAGCCCGCGAACACCCAGATCAGCCAGAACGGCACGAGCAACGAGAACAGTGGCAATTGCCGGCCGATCATCGCGCCGAGGATCTCGGGCGGGTAGCCGGTCACCGAGGCGAGACCCTGGATCGGCGCGCCGAGGGCGCCGAAGGCGACGGGGGCCGTGTTGGCGATCAGCGACAGGCCGGAGGCGGCCAGCGGCGAGAAACCCAGCCCGATCAGGATCGCGCCGGTCACCGCCACCGGGGTGCCGAAGCCGCCCGCGCCCTCGAAGAATGCGCCGAACGCGAAGGCCACCAGAAGCAGTTGCAGGCGTCGGTCGGCCGTGATGCCGGCGACCGATTGCTGCAGGATCGCGAACCAGCCCTTCTCCACCGTGAGACGGTAGAGGAAGATGACGTTGAGGATAATCCAGCCGATCGGGAAGAAGCCCGTGACCATCCCAAGGATGGCGGCGCGGGTGGCGAGTTCCGTCGGCATGCCGAAGCCGACGATGGCCACCAGCATGGCGAGGCCTAGCGCGATCACGGCCGCGATGTGGGCTTTCACGCGCCCACTGGCGATCATGGCGAGCAGTGCGATGACCGGCACTGAGGCGGCGAGCGTCGAGAGCCAAGCGCTCCCGAACGGATCGTAAACCTGATTCCAGGTTTGCACCGGGCGACCTCCACTAATCCCGCCTGATGCGGGTTGCGGCCTAGCTAGCAGAGAGGTTCGGCCCGCTCAATGCACTGCATCATGTATTACAGCGACCATTTCTACGGATCATCTTGGGTGACTTGCCCGCGCGGTCAGACCGCTGCGACTTCCGGGTCGTGAAGGTCGAGGCCTGGGCGGGCCGGGCTCGCGCTGACCTCAGGCGCGCGGCAACCGCCGGTGCCGATGCCCCGGAGCGCGGCGCGGACCTCGGCCTCCGCGGCTGCGGTGGCGACCTTCCGGTCCGTCGTCGCCTCGAAGGCGATCGGAGCGCCCCAGGCGACATGCACGTCGAGCGGGCCGCCCTGCACGAAGGCAGCAAGGTGCGGGGCCAGTTCCATATCCCCGTACCATGCGATCTCGGCCCGCTCGGCGCGGGTCACCGGCAGTCCGTTGCGCCGGGGATAGGCAATCGCCAGCGGTTGCAGGCGCACGCGGCTGCGGCCCACCTCGGCTTGCAGCGCCGCCCGGGCGGCGCCGACCAGCGAGGAGCGGAACGGCAGCAGCCGGGTGCCGTCGCCGGTCGTGCCCTCCGCGAACAGTACGACCAGCTCGCCCTCGGCCAAGCGATGCCCCATCGCAACGCTCACCGTGGCGGTCGCCCCCCGGCGCTGCCGGTCGATGTAAATCGTCCGCTGAAGCCCGGCGAGGACGCCGATCACCGGCCAGCCGGCGATCTCGGACTTCGCCACGAAGGAGAGCGGCCGCAGCGACCCGATGGCGATGATGTCGAGCCAGGAGACGTGGTTGGCGAGCACCAGGGCGGCCTCGCCGGGGGCGGGCGGCGTGCCGCTCTGCGTCACCCGCACCCCGAACAGGCGCAGGACGACCCGGTGGAACAGGATCGGCGCCAGGGCGGAGCGACGGCCGAGCAGGCGCAGCGCCACCCAGTGCGGCGGCGCCAGCACCACGAAGGCGAGGGCCAGGGCCGCCACGCGGCAGGCGAGGCCGAAGCGGCTCACGGCGTCAGAGGTCGGCGCTCATCGTCAGCGCGGTCGCCCGGCTGCCGTCGGCCTTGAGGTAGTAGCCCGTGCGCGCACCGACCTGCCGGAAGCCGTTGCGGGCGTAGAGGCGCAGGGCCGGCGCGTTGCCCTCGTCGACCTCCAGATGGACCCGGGCGATACCGGTCAGCGCGAGGCTCGACAGGTGCTCGCGCAGCAGCGTGCGGCTGTGGCCGCCGCCCCGCAGAGCCGGCGACAGCACCACGGTCAGGATCTCGGCCTCGTCGACGGCGCGGCGCGAGAGCACGAAGCCGTGGAGCGTGCCGGCGCGCCACAGGGCATGCGCCTGCGTCGAGCGCTCGCAGAGCATCCGCTCGAATTCATGGGTTTCCCAGGGCCGCGCGAACGCGGTGGCGTGCAGCCGGGCCAGCGCCGGGGCTTGCGACGCGTCGGTGAGCGGCGCCACGTAGGGCTCGGGGCTCAGCGCGTCCCACCACGCGGACCACCAGTCGAAGGGCCAGAAGAGAATGGGCCGCGTCATTGCCGGGCGATCCGCGCGTGGTCCTGAGGCCGCGCGTCGGGCCCGCGCAGGTAGAGCGGCCGGGGCAGGGCCTGTTCGGGATCGGCCAGCAAGCCGAGGGCCGCCACGGACGCGATGTCCGGCCCTGTTACGCGGCTGACGCGGGCCTCGACCCCACGCTCCGCCAGTGCGGCCGCGAGCGCCGGCGAACCCGAGCCGGCGAGCCGCACGGGACCCGCCCCGACCAGGCGGTCGGCGACGTCCGCGACGGACAGGTGGGCCGGAACGATGCCGTCGCCCCCCGGGTTGAGGGCCTGGACGTAGAGCGCGCCGTGCCGGGCATCGATCGCCGCAGCGATCGAGCCCTCGATCGTCTCGGCCAGCAGATGGGCCAGCAGGGCCGACAGGGTGCCGACCCCGACCACGGGCTTGCCCGTGGCGAGGCCGATCGCCCGGGCGGCCGAGAGGCCGACGCGCAGCCCCGTGTAGCTGCCCGGACCCACCGTGACGGCGACTCGGTCGATGGCCTCGAAGCCGCCGTCCACGCGGGCCATGACACGCTCGATCAGCGGCAGAAGCGACTCGGCATGCCCCCGCGCCATCGGGAGCGATTCGGTCGAGATCGGCGTGTCGTCGCCCTCCGCCATGACGCAGGCGGCGCAGGTCTCCAGCGCTGTGTCGATGGCCAGGATACGCACGCCCACTCCCACCTGCCGGGCTTCACCGGCCCTCGGCTCCCTGCGCCCCGGAAGGACGCGAAGAGTCGGAATCGATAGAGCAAAATCACGGTCCCGTCAGCGTCGAGCCGGCCGCGCGTCCCCTATCGGCGACGGAGTGTTGCCGGCTTGCGCCGCTTTGCCCCCGGAGCGCCAGCGAGCGATTCTCAGGCGCCAGCCGGTGGATCTCAGGCGGCCCGGATGGTGTCGAAGCGGCGGCGGATCTCGGCATTCGATCGGTCGAACCGGCGCGATATTCAATCCACCACCGCCCAAACAATCTCGATGATCATTCACGATGGGCCTCTCGATCGAGAGCGTATTATTGAGTGCTGTCAGGTCACAGCCCGTCGCGACCCGTCGCTCGAGCTTCGATCCGGGGTTTCCAAAGGGCTGAAGCCCTTTGGTGGGTCGCCAGGGCGAAGTCCTGGCGCGGGCGACGCCCGACAGCAGCGGTCTGCCCTGAACCCGCAAAAGGTCGAAGACCTTTCGAAACCATCGTGTCCGATCAGTGCCAAAAAGATCCCGCGAGAGCAGTCAATTCCACGCTCTAGTAAAAATATCGGTCATATTAAATGCACGATGACATTTCATCTTCTAAAAACGGCAGATCTGCTCGCCGTCCGAGATTTGACCAAGCTCTGCTGCATGGCCCGGAGTAGTAAGCCTCGGACGCGAACGCGCGTGGCGCCGGACATGCGTCATCGTCCCCACCCGCCATTGGCGCCGGGGGCATGGCCCAAGAAAGACAACACGAGGGACGCGGGACGCCGCGGGAACCCAGGTGTCGGCCAAAA
>NZ_JALNUM010000229.1:0-2892 GCF_026540795.1 Methylobacterium sp. GC_Met_2 | reverse complement strand
GGGAGGGAGAGGGCGCGGCCGGTCGGGACCGATAAGCCTTCGCCGTAACCAATTCCGTGAGCGGCGCTCCGTACGTCCGCCAGCGTCTCGATCCGACATCCCGCAGAATGGGCCCGCCGCATGACCGAGATCGCGATCGTCGGCGGCGGACTGATGGGGCACGGCATCGCCCTGGTGCTGGCGCTCCACGGGCACGCGGTCCGCATCACCGACACGTTGCCCGAGACCCGCGCGCGCATACCGGCCCTCATGGGATCGGCGCTCGCGACCCTGCAGGAGGCGGGCGCCGCCCCGGCGGGCTGGGATGCCGACAGGCTCAGGACGGCGGTCCGGGTCGAGGCCGAGTTCGAACCGGCTCTGGCCGGCGCCGGCCTTGTGATCGAGGCGATCACCGAGAACCCTGAGGCCAAGCGGGCGCTCTTTTCCGAACTCGACCGGCTCTGCGCAGCCGACACGATCCTGGCCAGCAACACCAGCTACCTCGACGTCTTCCCGCTGATCCCGGAAGCCCGGCAGGCGCGGGCGCTGATCCTGCACTGGTACACGCCGCCCTACATCGTCGATCTCGTCGACGTGGTGCCGGGACCCGGCACCGATCCGGCGGTGGTCAGCGCCATGGCCGAGCTCGTGCGCGGCCTGGGCCAAGTCCCGATCGTGCTCAAGCGCTTCATCCCCGGCTACATCGCCAACCGCATCCAGCAGGCGATCAGCGCCGAGGTTTTTCAGCTCCTCGACGAAGGCGTCGCCGCGCCCAAGGACATCGACGACGCGATCATCCACGGCCTCTCTTTACGCATCCCGATCCTCGGGCACCTCGCCAAGGCGGATTTCACCGGGCTGGAGCTGGCGCAGCGGGCGCTCGCCAACGCCAGCTACGCACCGCCGCCGCCGCGCACGCGCTCCGAGACCCTGGACGCGCTGTGCGCCGAGGGCCGGACCGGGGTGATGGCCGGCAAGGGCTATTTCGACTGGGGCGGGCGCCCGCCGGAAGACCTGTTCCGCGAGCGCGACCGCAAGCTGCTGGCGCTCAAGGCGGCGATGGCCGGGATCGGCCGGATGGAGGGGACATGATCGGGGCGGATCTCACCGGACGGCGCGTCCTCGTCACCGGGGCCTCGTCGGGCATCGGGCTCGCGACGGTGGCGATGTTTGCGCGCAACGGCGCCACGGTGGCGCTGAACCACCTGCCCGATGACGCCCGCGGCCCCAGAGAGGCCGAGCGGCTCGCCGGGGACGGTTTCACCGTCTTCGCCCTGCCCGGCGACGTGTCCGAGCCCGGGGCCGCCGAGGCGATGGTGGCGGCCGGGATCGACCGGCTCGGCGGCCTCGACGTGCTCATCAACAATGCCGGCACGGCGGGCACCACCACGCCCATCGCGTTCGAGGACCTCGACGCGATGACCGAGGACTTTTGGGCCATGATCCTGGCGACCAACCTGCTCGGGCCGTTCCGCTGCGCCCGGGCCGCGGCGGCGGCGCTGAAGGCCAGCCGGGGCGCCATCGTCAACACCGCCTCGGTGGCGGGGCTCGGGCGGCGGGGCTCGTCGGTGGCCTATTCGGCCAGCAAGGCCGGGCTGATCAACCTGACCCGCAGCCTCGCCCGGGCGCTGGCCCCCGACGTGCGGGTCAACGCGGTGGCGCCGGGCCTCGTCGCCACGCCCTGGACCGAACCCTGGCCGGAGGCGCGCAAGGCCGCCACCGTGCAGCACACGATGCTCCGCCGCATGGCCCGGCCAAAAGATATCGCCGAGACGATCTTCTTCCTCGCCGCAGGGGCGGCCTACATCACCGGCGAGACCGTCACGGTCGATGGCGGGGCGATGTGAGTTCGGGGATACCCAGGATGTCGAACCTCACCGTCATCACCTGCGCCCTCACGGGTTCCTTCGACACGCCGAAGAAGAACCCGGCCGTGCCGGTGAGCCCGGACGCCATCGCGCGATCCGCCCTCGAGGCGGCGTCCGCCGGGGCCGCGGTGGTCCACATCCACGTCCGCGATCCCGCCACCGCCGCACCCAGCATGGAACTCGCCCGTTACCGCGAGGTGGTGGAGCGGATCCGCGCGAAGAACGACGCCGTGATCCTCAACCTGACCACGGGGGCGGGGGGCCGGTTCGTGCCGGGCGATCCGGATCCCTCGGTGGCCGGATCCGGCACGACCTTCGTGGGCCCGGAGGCCCGCACCCGGCACGTCACGGCGTTGCGCCCGGAGATCTGCACCCTCGACGTCGCCACGATGAATTTCGGCGAGCACCTGTTCCTCAACACCCCCGCCCACCTGCGGGCCATGGCGGGGCAGATCCGCGACGCGGGCGTGAAGCCGGAGATCGAGGTGTTCGATCTCGGCCAGATCGAGCTGGCCCGGCACCTGATCGCCGAGGGGCATCTGGCACGCCCGCCCCTGTTCCAGATCTGCCTCGGCATTCCCTGGGGCGCCCCGGCGACACCCGAGGCGCTGGTGGCGATGCGGGCGCGGCTGCCGGAGGACGCGATCTGGTCGGCCTTCGGCATCGGCCCGGCGGAATTCCCGATCCTGGCGGTGGCGGCCGGGATGGGCGGCAACGTCCGGGTCGGTCTGGAGGACAACCTGTACCTGTCCCGCGGCCGGCTTGCGCCGAGCAACGCCGCTTTGGTCGAGAAGGCGGTGAGCCTGCTGGCCCACATCGACCGCGAGCCGGCCACGCCCGATCAGGCGCGGGCGATGTTTGGGTTGGCGCCGCGGGGGCGATGACCCGCGCGCCTGCCGCGGATCTCCCTCCCCCCTCTGCGGGGGAGGGTGGCCCCTGCGTCAGCAGGGGTCGGGAGAGGGGAGCGCGGGTTCAGGAAAAGGCGCGACCTTCATGAGGGTTGGAGCGTATTCTGCACCCGCGCTCCCCTCGCCCGACCGCCTGC
>NZ_JALNUM010000228.1:0-2934 GCF_026540795.1 Methylobacterium sp. GC_Met_2 | reverse complement strand
CTGACGCGTCTGCGCAACCGCCGGGCGCTCGCCGCCCTGCATCCCGAGCAGATCCGCGAGGCCGGCCTCGATTCCTGGCGCCTGCGCGCCGAGATCCGAAAGCCGTTCTGGCGGGCGTGACGCGGTGCCCTGCACGCAGCGTGGGTGATCCCGCGCCGCCGCGGGCCTATATGCGGGGCACACGACATCCCGCCCCGCAGAATCCTTCATGACCGATACGAACGCGCCCCCGGCCGGGCCGACGCCCCAGGCTGGGGGTCTTTCTGCCGAGCGCCCCGGCCTGATCGCCACCTACCGCCGACTCTGGCCGCATCTCTGGCCGCACGGACGGCCGGACCTGCAGCGCCGGGTGTTCCTGGCGTTCGGCCTGCTGCTCGCCGCCAAGCTGGTGACCATGGTGACGCCGTTCACCTTCAAGTGGATCACCGACGCGCTGGTGGCCGCCGTGGGAGGCAAGGACGCGCCGGTGCCCACGGGGCTGCTCGCCGCGCCGATGCTGCTGATCGCCCTCTACGGCGTCTCGCGGATCGCCATGTCGGCGCTGACCCAGATGCGCGACGGGCTGTTCGCCAAGGTGGCGATGTACGCGGTGCGGCGGCTGGCGCTCCAGACCTTCGCGCACATGCACCGCCTGTCCCTGCGCTTCCACCTGGAGCGCAAGACCGGCGGCCTGACCCGGGTGCTGGAGCGCGGCCGTTCCGGCATCGAGGAATTGTCGCGCCTGATGGTGCTGACCCTGGTGCCGACCATCGTCGAGTTCGTGCTGGTGCTCGGCGTTCTGGCCTACGAGTTCAGCTGGACCTACGCGGCAACCGCCTTCGCGACGGTCGCGGCCTACCTGGCCTTCACCTACAAGGCGACCGAGTGGCGGATCGCGATTCGCCGCCGGATGAACGCGTCGGATACCGACGCCAACACCAAGGCGGTCGATTCGCTGCTCAACTACGAGACGGTGAAGTATTTCGGTGCGGAGCAGTGGGAGGCCGCCCGCTACGACGTGTCGATGGCCAAATACGAAAAGGCCTCGACCCAGACCTACGTGTCGCTGGCGGTGCTCAATGCCGGGCAGGCGGTGATCTTCACGCTGGGCATGACCGCCGTGATGTGGCTCGCAGCCCGCGACATCCTGGCCGGGCGCACCACGATCGGCGGCTTCGTGCTGGCCAACACCATGCTGGTGCAGCTCTCGATGCCCTTGAACTTTATGGGCATGATCTACCGGGAGATCAAACAGGCGCTGATCGACATCGACGACATGTTCCGCATCCTCGGGCAGAACCCCGAGATCGCCGACCGGCCGGGGGCGGCGCCGTTGCACGTCGCGGGCGGCACGGTGGAGTTCGCGGATGTCCGCTTCGCCTACAATCCCGAGCGACCGATCCTGCGCGGCGTCTCCTTCGAGATCCCGGCGGGCCAGACGGTGGCGGTGGTGGGGCCCTCGGGGGCCGGCAAGTCGACCCTCTCGCGTCTGCTGTTCCGGTTCTACGAGCCGCAGAGCGGCCGGATCGGCATCGACGGGCAGGACATCGCCGCGGTCACGCAGGAATCCCTGCGGGCGGCGATCGGCATGGTCCCGCAGGACACGGTGCTGTTCAACGACACGATCGGCTACAACATCCGCTATGGCCGAGCCGACGCCACCGAGGCCGAGCTGCGCGAGGCGGCCGGGCTCGCCCAGATCGACGGGTTCGTGTCGAGCCTGCCGGAGGGCTACGACACCCCGGTCGGCGAGCGCGGCCTGAAACTCTCGGGCGGCGAGAAGCAGCGGGTCGCCATCGCGCGCACGATCCTGAAGGCGCCGCCGATCCTGGTGCTCGACGAGGCGACCTCGGCGCTCGACAGCTTCACCGAGGCCGAGATCCAGGCGGCTTTGGACCGGGTCAGCCGCGGCCGCACCACGCTGGTAATCGCCCACAGGCTGTCGACGGTGGTGAACGCGGACGCGATCCTGGTGCTCGACCACGGCCGCATCGTCGAGCGCGGCACCCATGCCGAGTTGCTGGAGGCCGGGGGCGTCTATGCGGCGCTCTGGGATCGCCAGCGGGAGGCCGACGCCGCGCTCGAAGTGCTGCAGCGGGCCGACGCGCCGGTGGTGCCGGTGCGAACCGGACGCGCGGGCGTGCCGGAGACGGCGGCCGCGGAGTAGGGGGCGAGAGGCGACGCGGCGGCGTTCAGGCCTCGGTCTCGATCGGCTTCACGCTGAGGCGCAGGCCGATGGCCATGAGCACACCCATCAACGTGTCGAGCTGCGGGTTCCCCTTCTCCGAGAGGGTCCGGTAGAGCTGCTCGCGGGAGCGGCCGGTCTCCTGCGCGATCTGTATCATCCCATGCGCGCGTGCGGCCACA
This sequence comes from Methylobacterium sp. GC_Met_2, assembly GCF_026540795.1. Classification (NCBI taxonomy): domain Bacteria; kingdom Pseudomonadati; phylum Pseudomonadota; class Alphaproteobacteria; order Hyphomicrobiales; family Methylobacteriaceae; genus Methylobacterium; species Methylobacterium sp. GC_Met_2. The sequence continues at coordinate 588 of NZ_JALNUM010000228.1, read as the reverse complement.
CCCCGGGGGCATGGCTCAGCAGAGCCGGATCATTATCTTCCAGCACGGCTTCCAAGTAGGCCGCGATATGCTCCGGTGTCTTCAGATGCTCGGCGGTATCGTAGGGGAACGTCTCCAGGGCCATGGTCATATCTCCTTCGCCAAGCGCTTGGCCTCGCGGATATCGCGAGCTTGCGAGCCCTTGTCGCCGCCGCACAGCAAGAGGATGATCCTGTTGCCTCGCTGGATATAGTAGACGCGGTATCCGGGACCTTAATCGATCCGCATCTCGCTCACGCCCTCACCGACGGACCTGACATCACCGGGATTGCCGAGAAGCAGGCGATCGATCCGCTTCGCAATGCGAGCCACGGCCTGAACGTCGCGCAGTCCGTCGATCCAGGCTTGGTAGGCAGCGGTGCGGTGCACGATCACCATGCCGCCTTGTCGTTTTTTGACGACAATCCGTCACCGGATTCGCCAGGCGGCAGCTTGGAGCGGCGCACCGGCAACACGGAGCGGCCTGCTGGCCTGCCCGTTGCGCAGGCCAGCGTCCCGGTCGGCGTCGCACCCTGAGGCCGGTTCCCTAAAATCACTGCACCGTTCTGT
>NZ_JALNUM010000227.1:0-2935 GCF_026540795.1 Methylobacterium sp. GC_Met_2 | reverse complement strand
GGAGGGAGAGCGCGTGAGGCCAACGTCCCGAGGGTCCGATGAGCACCGGCACCCCCATCGCCGAGGCCGCCGGCCTCGCCGCCCCCGCCGGAACCCCGGCCCTCATCCAGGAACCCGGCACCCTCACGGCCTTCTGGCGGCGCCTGCGCGCCCGCCGGAGCGCCGTCGCCGGGCTCGTCATCGTCGGCCTGCTGATCCTGATGGCGGTGTTCGCGCCCTGGATCGCCCCCTACGACCCAACCGCTACCGACTGGGGCAACGTCCGCGGTGCGCCGAGCTTCGTGCACCCGTTCGGCGGCGACGAGGTCGGGCGCGACGTGCTTTCGCGGATCATCTTCGGCGCCCGCGCCTCGCTGGGCGCCGGCCTCGTTTCGGTGGCGCTGGCCGTCTCCCTGGGACTGCCGCTCGGATTGCTCGCCGGCTATGCGGGCGGCTGGATTGACGGCGTGATCTCCCGGCTCACCGATGCGCTCCTGGCGATCCCGTTCCTGATCCTGGCGATCGCGCTGGCCGCCTTCCTCGGCCCGAGCCTCGTCAACGCGATGATCGCCATCGGCCTCTCGGCGACCTCGACCTTCATCCGGCTGACCCGGGCGCAGGTCCGCGCCGTGGCAGCGGAGGAGTTCGTCGAGGCGGCGCGCGCCATGGGCAACCCGCCCTGGCGGATCGCCCGGGTCCACATCCTGCCCAACATCGTGCCGGCGATCCTCGTCCAGGCGACGCTGACCATCGCGGCCGCGATCATCGCGGAGGCGAGCCTGTCGTTCCTCGGCCTGGGCCAGCAGCCGCCCGAGCCGTCCTGGGGCGCCATGCTCAACACCGCCAAGAACTTCATGGACCAAGCGCCCTGGATGGCGATCTGGCCCGGCCTGTCGATCTTCCTGGCCGTGCTCGCCTTCAACCTGTTCGGCGACGGCCTGCGGGACGCCCTCGACCCGAGGCAGCGGACATGACGAAGCCCCTCCTGGACGTCCGCGACCTCGCGGTCGCCTTCGACACCGACGGGGGCGCGGTCCACGCGGTCAACGGCGTGTCCTACACCCTGCACGAGGGCGAGACGCTGGGGATCGTCGGCGAGTCGGGCTCCGGCAAGAGCGTGCATGTGCTGGCCATGCTGGGCCTGATCCCGCGCCCGCCGGGTCGCATCACCGGCGGGCAGGTGCTGTTCGAAGGGCGCGACCTGCTCGCCCTGAAGGAGCGCGAACTCCGAAAGATCCGCGGCGGCGCGATCGGATTCGTGTTCCAGGACCCGATGAGCTCGCTCAACCCCGGCATGACCGTCGCGGCGCAGATCGTCGAGCCCCTGCGGATCCATCTCGGCCTCGACGCCCGCGCGGCCCGCGCCCGGGCCAGGGAGCTGCTCGACCTCGTTCGCATCCCGAACGCGGTCGCGCGCCTCGACCAGTACCCGCACGAATTCTCCGGCGGCCAGCGCCAGCGGGTGATGATCGCCATCGGTCTGAGCTGCCGGCCGAAGCTGCTGATCGCCGATGAGGCGACCACCGCGCTGGACGTCACCGTCCAGGCCGAGATCGTCGCGCTGGTTCAGGAGCTGAAGCGCGAGCTCGGCATGGCGATCCTCTGGATCACCCACGATCTCGGCGTGGTGGCCGGCATCAGCGATACCGTGCAGGTGATGTATGCCGGCCGGATCCTGGAGCGCGGGCCGGTGGACGACATCTTTTCGGACCCGCGCAACGCCTACACGCTGGGCCTCCTGCGCTCCCTGCCGGACCTGAGCGCCGGCCGCGCTGGGCGCCGCCGCCTGCACCAGATCGAGGGCGCGCCGCCGGACATGCGTCACCCGCCGCCGGGCGATCCGTTCGCGCCGCGCAACGCCTTCGCGACCCCGCGCTGCCGGACCGAGATACCACCCCTGGCACAAGCGCCCGGTGCCGCCCCCGGCCACCTCGTCGCCGCCTGGTACGACCTGCCGAACCTGCTGCGTCAGGAGGTTGCCCGATGAGCGTTCAGGATTATCCGATCGTCTCGGTGCGCGACCTGTCCAAGCACTACCCCCTGCGCTCGTGGTGGGGTGGCAAGGAATCCGTGTTCCGCGCCGTCGAGGGTGTCAGTTTCGATATCCGCCCCGGCGAGACCCTGGGCCTCGTCGGTGAATCCGGCTCCGGCAAGTCGACCATCGGCCGGGCCGTGACGATGCTCAACCCGCCGACGTCGGGCACCATCGCGTTCGAGGGCACCGACCTCGCCAAGCTCTCGGCGGGCGCCATGCGTAAGATGCGCGCCCGGATCCAGACGGTGTTCCAGGACCCCTACGCGGCCCTCAACCCGCGGATGAGCGCCGGGGACTACGTCGCGGAGGCGTTCAAGCTGCACCGGCGCGACATGGGCAGAGCCGAGCGGCGGGAGGCGGTGGCGGCCCTGTTCCAGCGGGTCGGTCTCGATCCACGCTTCATGGGGCGCTACCCGCACCAGTTCTCGGGCGGCCAGCGCCAGCGGATCTGCATCGCCCGGGCGATCGCCCTCAAACCCAGCTTCATCGTCGCCGACGAGCCGATCGCGGCGCTCGACGTGTCGATCCAGGCGCAGGTGGTGAACCTGCTCCAGGACCTGCAGGACGAGATGGGCCTGTCCTACCTGTTCATCTCCCACGACCTGCGGATGGTGCGCTACCTCTGCCACCGGGTGGCGGTGCTCTGGCGCGGGCGGATCGTCGAGCTGGCCGAGGCCGACGCGCTCTACGCGGACCCACGCCATCCCTATACCCGTCGTCTGCTCGCCGCGGTGCCGGTGCCGCACCCGGCCGAGGAGCGCGCCCGCCTCGCGGCGCGGGACCTCTCCGGCCACGACGCGCCGCCCGACGGGCCGCTCACCGAGGTGGCGCCGGGGCATTGGGTGGCGCTGCCGGGCGTCGGGTGATCATGGCGCGCGCTTCTCTCCTCCCCCTTGTGGCTTGCGGATTCACACATCGGGT
>NZ_JALNUM010000226.1:0-3011 GCF_026540795.1 Methylobacterium sp. GC_Met_2 | reverse complement strand
CTCAGACGCCAGGACCGCAGCCGGCGCTTCTCCAAAGCGGCCATTCTGTTTCCGACCCGAGTCGGCTCGCCGAGCAGCGCTCCGCCCTCGCCAAGGCCATCGGACTTGGGGGGGCGGCGGGCAGGCGAAGCGGCAAGCGGCGGAGTAGCGCGGCGCTTCAGTGCCAAGCCACCTGCGGCCAAAGCGTAGGCTTCACCAGCCAGGCGGTCACCAGCACGTCGGCGATGCAGCCGATCTGGTCAGCCTTTCGCCAAGCCGCGCGACAGACGAGCGCCTCACCGGTGTCGTCGAAGGTGAGGATGAAGACGTCCGGCAGGTTTTCGGTATTTGCCAACGTGACCCGGATGCCGGTCGCTGAGCGGTCGGCGATGATGCAGGGGACGGTCTTGTGCTCGTCGACCAGGATCATGCCGGGGATGTTGAGGCAGGTTCGATCTTCTACCCGACGCTCGATCATCGAAGGTGCCCTTGGCTATGCCCGCATAGTATGCACGTCAAAGGTGAAGGGCTAACAACGAGGAACGCTCGCATTGTTTGGATCTGGACCGAATATGCCACACCGCCCCGCGACTGCGCCGGCCTCAATTAGGTGGCGACAGGGCGAACCACTACATCCTCGGCTTGGACGAGGGTCGCCATGACGTCAGACTGTATCTGAGCGAAAACCGCGTCGAGATCACCGATGCTCTGCATCAACACGGCGCACGAGAGGGCGACGATCTGTGGGGTGTAATCGGTCCCCTCAGCTAGGAACTCGCGGATCGCATCGATGAAGGATGCCCTGACGTCGCCCTCCCCCGATGCTCTGAGCACCTGCTCGCAGTTTTCTCGCAGCGGGGCGATCTCGCCATCCACGACCGAAACCCATTGCCGGGCATCATCGTAGATAAGCCAGCGCACCGAGCCCCGAGCGACCGGGGCCAGTCCTGCGAGATAGCGCCGAGCGGCCACGTCATCGAACATCGCGTGGGCTTAAACTCTCGCCGTCGCGAACTCCAACGCCCAGCGATATGACAACGGCGATTGACCGGCTTCCTGCCTTCCGTCGCCGCAGCAGCACCCGGATCCCGCGCACGCCAGCGAGTGTCGGTCGGCGACAGCTCCCCGAATGGAACGACTGAGCTTCGCGCCATGCACGATCGGACGGGGGGGCTGGTGCCGATCGTCACGACGCTCTGTCGTTCCGTGGCTGGATTTCCCCCGCGATGTTGCTGCCAGTTGCAGATGCTGCGTGAGCGCTGGATTATCCATGAGAGGGACAACCTAGGTTTTTCAGCGCCGCGGTCGCATTCAGAACAAGAAAAGTAACTGACACTTCGGTAACATCTGGCTCGAAAACAGAGGGTCTCCGATGCTGCGGCGCGGTGCTCAACCGATCTTCGGCCGTCGCGCTGCTCCCTCGCCGGGTCCGACCCCATTGGGCGAGCGCAGCAGGCCGACTCTGAAGCGATCGCATCAGGTCACCCTCGTGCTGCTCGGCTCAACGGCACTCGCTGGCTGGCAGTACAGCCGGACCGCCACGCCGAGCCCCCGCCCACAGCAGGTGGTGGAAAGCCCGGCCCAACCGGGCTGTGATCGTGGCGTGAGCTCCGCCTCGCCGGGGTGTAGCGATGGGCGATCACCCGCACAGGATCCCACCGGCAGGAGCACCGGGACATCGTCATCCGGCGGCCATGGTGGGTTTTCCGGTTCCTTCCATGGCGGCGCATCGTCCGGTGCGTCCGGAGCGAGCGCCGCCACAGGCACCACGACGTTCGGCGGCTTCGGCGGGTCGGGCCGTGCGGCGGGCGCGCACGGCGCAGGTGGATAATGCGCCGCCACATCCTCAACCCGCGTGGGGACTGGCGCGAGACCGCCAATGAAGCCGGCTATGACTTCCACACCAGCGAAGACGGTCACACCGTCTGGTGCGAGGACGCGGCCTACGCCTTCACCCTTGAGCAGATCGAGCAGGGCCTTGAGGCGCCGACCGCTGAGCTGCACCGGCTGTGCCTCGACCTCGCCGCCGAAATCGCAGAGAGCCCGGCGCTGATGGCGCGGCTCGGCATCCCGGACTGGGCCCACGGCCTGGTGACCCGCAGCCACCGCGCCCGCGACCCGTATCTCTACGGCCGCTTCGATCTGGCCTACGACGGCGCCGGGCCGGCGAAGCTCCTGGAGTACAACGCGGACACACCGACCGCCCTGTTCGAGACGGCGGTGTTCCAGTGGCGCTGGCTGGAAGACATTCGAGCCAGCGGCGCGCTGCCAACGGACGCGGATCAGTTCAACTCGGTCCACGAGCGCCTGCTCGCCCGCCTCGTCGAGATCCGGGCCCGGGTTGGCGACGCGCTGCACTTGACCTGCATGACCGAGTTCCCGGAGGACCGCGGCACGGTAGGCTACCTCGCCGATTGCGCCGCGCAATCCGGGCTCAAGGTGCGCCTCGTGGACCTGTCGGACATCGGACTGCAGCAAAAGGGCGGACGCTCGTCTTTCGTCGATCGCAGCGGCGAGCCAGTCCGCCTGCTGTTCAAGCTATACCCATGGGAGTGGCTCCTGCGGGACAGCTTTGGGCCGGCGATCGCCACCAGCGGCACGACTTTCGTCGAGCCGGCCTGGAAGATGGTCCTGAGCAACAAGGGCATCCTGCCCCTACTCTGGGAGCGCTATCCGGGCCATCCGAACCTACTGCCGGCCTTTTTCGAGGACGATCCGCGCAAGTTCGAGCTCGGCAAGAGTTTCGCCCGCAAGCCGTTGCTCGGGCGCGAGGGCGCCAACGTCACCATCGTCACGGACGGGCAGGTCGCGGCGTCCGAGGATGGCCCGTACGCCGAAAGTGGCTACGTCCGACAGGCGCTGGCGCCGATCCCGGACTTCGACTGTCGGCGCGTCGTGATCGGATCGTGGGTGGTCGGCGACGAGCCGGCCGGGATCATCCTGCGCGAGAGCGCGGGGCCGATCTCCAACGACACCTCGCGGCTGGTGCCGCACTTCATCGCGTCGGAACCGCGCGTGGCGCCGGCCTCGAA
>NZ_JALNUM010000225.1:0-3084 GCF_026540795.1 Methylobacterium sp. GC_Met_2 | reverse complement strand
ACATGAACGTCGACAAGGCGTTCATCCAGTTCGCGGGGCTCACCGCCGGTCGCGCCTCCTCGTTCTTCGACTTCTACGCCCACGATTTCGAGTTCGCTGGCGCCACCGCGGGTTCAGACAACTTCTCGACCAACCTGCTGGCCTACACCGCCACGGTCGGCAACGTCCTGTCGGCGACGATCTCGATCGAAGACCCGGTCTTCCGCCGCACCCCGATCTTCTCGCCGTTCAATATCGCCGCCACCCTCAACACCGGTAGCGTGCAGAACTTCGGCGTGACCAACCAGCCGACCCCGATCTTCGTCGGCCCGGGCCGGTATGGCAACATCGACAGCATCGAGCGCTCGCGCCTGCCCGACTTCGTCGGCGTCGTCCGCCTCGATCAGGCCTGGGGCTCGGCCCAGCTCTCGGCCGCCACCCACGAGCTGAACGTCGGCAACCTCTCCACCGCCGCCAGCACTGGCACCGGTCCGGTCCTCGTCCCGGCCCATACCCGCAACGTTCAGGGCTTCGCGGTGCAGGGCGGCCTAAAGATCAACGCGCCGTTCATCGCCCCGGGCGACGCCCTGTACCTGCAGGGTGCCTACGGCGAGGGCGCGCAGCTCTACACCGGCTACTCCTCGTACACCGGCTCGTACACCCAGAGCACCACGACCATCCAGGGTCAGAAGTTCGCTCAGTACTTCTCCGATGCGACGGTCAATCCGTTCACCGGCCAGCTGCAGACCTCGACCAGCTTCACGGCGGTCGCGTCGTACCTGCACTACTGGACGCCGGAATGGCGCTCGGCCTTCTTCGGCTCTTACGGCGAGCAGAGCTTCGGCCAGGGCGCGCGCCTCGCCCAGGGCGCGATCTACAACCTCGTGAGCGGTCTGGCCGGCAGCAACCCATTCGGCTCCAACGCCGTCGGCACGCCCGGTACCCGGTTCTTCAACCTGAGCCAGGCGCTGCGCGACACCTACCAGTTCGTGGCGGGTGGCAGCATCATCTGGTCGCCGGTCAAGGATCTCGATATCGGCGTCGAGGCGTTCTACACCCAGATCGGCCTGAAGAACGGCCGGGCAATCGACCTCGACAAGAGCCCGACCGCCTACGCCAACATCGCCGGCATCAACAACGGCACCTTCGCGGTCCGTACCGCCACGCAAGACTCAGTGTCGCAGGTCCGCTTCCGCGTCCAGCGCGACTTCTAGTTTCCCAGTTCGAGACTGGTTGTTCCCAAAGCTTCCTGATCTCGATGTCCCCGTGCAAAGGGACCCCAACTCGCCCGGCCGAAAGGCCGGGCTTTTTGTTGCGCGGTTGCCGTGATCCGATCAACGCGTCACCGGCACTACGCGACCTCCCAGCCATGGCCAAAGAGATCCCCAGCGTCGGCGACCTGCGCCGCAAGTCCGAAATGGCAGTGGGGTTCAACAAGCAGGGAGGATGACTACCGAGATCGCTGGGGAACCGTGTGGATGAGGCTAGAAACCTCTTGCCACTACGGTCGCTTGCGCTGCCCAGGATGATCTGGGAGAGGCTAGCATGACCGAGGAGCAGATGGGCGACCTCCAGGTGCTATCTGATCTTCGCTCCTGGCATCGGCGACAGATCGAGCAGGCACTCGGCGATATCCGTGTCATCCAAGCGCATGAGCAAGCCATCCTTCGGCTCCATCAGCTAAGCACCATCAAGAGGCAGCACGCGGCCGAGGATGAGGCGGATCGTCAGAGCGCCCGCGCGGCGAACTCCCACATCGGCGGCCCGCAGACCTGACCTGGCTTCGTCCGGTAGCCGGAGAAGCGCTCGAACACGATCCGATCGGCCTCGACGCCGATGGCAGGCGCGCCGTTGCCCATCAGGGCGCCGGCATACTCCACGCGCAGGAAGCCGTGCTGTGGATGAACCCCGAACAGCTGCGGGGCCGTCCAACCCAGCCCGTGGGCCTCGGCGCCAAACTGATCGAGGAACGCGAGCATGTTGACAGGTCGAACTGACGCTCTCACCGAGCACCTGAAGGCGAAGGGCTATCTGAGATGAAGCGCAGCACCGTCACAGTCTTGCTGCTCATGGTGGCCAGCCCCGTAGCCTTGGCGCAAGCGCAGCAGGACATCCCCATCCAGCACGACCTCAAACGCATGGACCGGCTCGACCGGCGCCTCGGTATTCCAGAAGATAGCGGCCGACGTGTCGACCCGAACGTGACGCCTGATAATCCGGAAGGCGTAGTCGGCTTCGACGGACCGCCCTTCAACTACGGTGATCCTGGCGTGATCGGTGATGGACCTCTGCCGCCTGGGTCGCCGGCCGATGATGACGACTGGAATTAGACCGCAGCTGGCCCTCTCGGACGGCTCACCGGCAAGGCTACGTGCGGCACCGTGAGGATCCTGAGGGGGCGAACTGAAACCCTCGCAGAGCGCTTGAAGATAACGGGCTGCTTCACGCGACGGAGGGCTCCGTTCGAACGCCGGAGCGGTCAGATGCGGGCCATCCTCATAGCCGCGGCAGCCGCGATCGTGGTCGTCGCTGCCGTGGTCCTAGGCGACCTCGTAAGCCGCGGCATTGGCTGACCCTCAGCCTATGTGGCCTGTGGATCACGCAAATACTGAATTGACGAACCGTTAAAATTTTGCGCTGGCAGGTAGAGGCAGTCCAGGGGCATCAGGGGCTTCGCTACGCCGAGACGCCATCAATGCCGATCGCCCTTTATGACCGTTTCCATTTCTACATCGCCACGGCGCTGGTTTGCGGCGGGGTTGCGATGATGGCGGCGGCTTGGCTGCTGGATGCGCTTTGAGCCGCTCGCGTGCCGGCCAGGGCTACCTGCGGCATCGTAGGGATCCGGAAGGTGCAAACTGATGCCGGTCAAGAACCTAGTCCTGCTCGTTCTCGCACTGCTCGCGACCGCGGTGATGGGGATTGGCTGGTTACAGGATCCCGCCGCGCCGACACCGGCGGAATGGTTCGTCGCGAAGATCTCGGAGGGCGGCTCGTGGGCCGGACTTTTCCTGACGCTGCTGGCCGTCGCCTATTTCGGTTGGCGAGCTAGTGGTGCGAGTCTAACACTTGGTGCCCGCGCTTTGCGGCCTGGATAATGCGATC
>NZ_JALNUM010000224.1:0-3189 GCF_026540795.1 Methylobacterium sp. GC_Met_2 | reverse complement strand
GTATCTGACCTGCAGTCGGTCACGATCGATGTCGCGGTAAACGCTGACGGAGGCTTGTGTCCGCTTCGCTGTTTCAGTCGCTCCAATATGGGCCGGCAGCTTTCGACCAGCTTGAGTCCTGGCGACAGTGCCTCCGTACGACGGGGTTGGGTGGATTTCTGACCGTTCGCTTCAGGGCGAGAGTTAGCTGAAGCAGCCGCTGTATCAAATTGGATATAGCGGCCCGTTGGATTTCAGTCGTTCTTCTTAGGAGACGGCGGTCGGCGGCACGTCGTCCTTGCCTTGTGCTGGAGCAGCGATCCGATCGAGAAATGGCGCGGCAGCCTTGTCAGCGGCGCGCTCGATCGCACGGTAGTGGGCGATGAGATCGGCGCCGAAGGCCGACAGGCGCGCACCGCCACCCGCCTTGCCGCCGATCTGTGCCTCTACCACAGGACGCCCGAAGCCACCGTTCATCGCCTCAATCAACAGCCAGGCTCGGCGATACGACATCCCGAGCGCCCGTCCGGCCGCGGAGATTGAGCCATGCTCGGCAATCATCTCGAGAAGTTGCACCTTACCCGGACCTATGCGGTTGCCGGGTCCGACGTCGATCCGGATACTCAGGCTTGCCACCCGCACCTCTCGTCTGCCCGACGCGGTCAGCTACCGCGCCACCTCATCGGGGGTCCATAGCCAACACGATCACGACTTCCCAGCGGTGTATTCTGCAGGATATAGCGCAGCCGACGCACACGTGGCCTAGGACCGTTCCGAGCATGCGCAGTCTGATCCGCATCGGCCTTGTTGCCGCCCTGCTTCTCGCCCCTGGGGTCGTTCAAGCCGCCGACACCGCGACCGTGTTCGCCGCGGCCAGCCTCAAGAACGCCTTGGACAATGCGGGCAAGGCTTTCACCGCTCAGTCGGGCGTCGAACTCAAGGCCAGCTACGCGGCATCCTCGGCCCTCGCCCGGCAAATCGAGAGCGGGGCACCTGCTGATCTGTTCGCCTCGGCCGATCTGGAATGGATGGACTACCTCGCGAAGAAGAACCTCATTCGCCAAGACACCCGGGTGAACCTGCTCGGCAATCGTCTCGTCCTCATCGCGCCGGCCGACGCGAAGGAGAATGCGGTGGCCTTCACGCCGGAAGCCATCGCGGCAGCGCTCGGGCCGGACGGCCGGTTGGCAACCGGCGAGGTCAATTCGGTGCCGATCGGTAAGTACGCCAAGGTTGCGTTCGAGAAGCTCGGCTTGTGGGCCGGGATCCAGTCTCGTCTGGCGCAAGGCGATAACGTGCGGGCGGCCCTGTTGCTGGTCTCACGCGGCGAGGCGCCCCTCGGCGTCGTCTACGAGAGTGATGCGAAGTCCGATCCCAAAGTGAAAGTCGTGGGTGTGTTTCCGGCCGACAGCCATCCGCCCGTGGTCTACCCGTTCGCCGTGACAGCGGATGCGAAGGGCGACGGCGCGAAGCGCTTCCTGGACTACCTCCGAAGTGCGGCAGCCAAGCCCTTCTTCGAGGCTCAGGGCTTCAACATCATCGATGGCAGCAAGAACTAATCGGCCCCGAGCGGCTCAGAAAGGCGGACATCGTGAAGATCAGCGCACGCAACATCATCGAGGGCACGGTGGCGGCGATCGAGAAGGGCGCCACGACGGCCCACGTGAGGATCGAGATCATGCCTGGGCAGATCGTCACCGCAGCCGTGACCAACGAGGCGGTCGACAGCTTGGGGCTGACCGTTGGCGGTTCGGCCTACGCCGTGATCAAGGCTTCCGACGTCATGGTCGCGGTCGACTGACGATGATCATCTCCCGCGCCGTCCTCGCCGCCGGGCTCGTGGCCCTCTCGGTCAACACGGCCAGGGCCGAGGATGCCCCGGCCTGCGCGCGCTTCGCATGGTCGGTGGCGCGGGAACGTGCCGCCTTCGGTGCGCCGGGCCTGCCAGCGCTTGCGTCCGGCTCGGCGCTGTTGGGCGGTGTCAGCGCAGTACAGCTTGCCCTGAAACCGGCCGCCGAGATCGTGCTGCCGGTCCCGTCCGAGAAGGAGGCAAAGCCTGATACCTTTGCGGGCTTCGTGACCGCTACGGTGCCGGCCGCGGGAACTTACCAAGTGACGCTTTCGAATGAGGCTTGGATCGATGTCAGCCAGGATGGCCGCTCGACCCTCAAGCCCGCGGCCCACAGCGGCAAGTCGGGCTGTCCGGAGGTGCGCAAGAGCGTGCGCTTTGCGCTCGACGTAGGCACGGTGACGATCGAGATCACTCGCGCATCGAGCCCACTGATCAAGCTCGACCTACTCAGGGCAGAGTAGCTGAACTCCTGCGCGGGGATCCTCAGTGTGACTGCTCGGGTTGGAGACTGGCAGGCGAGCGAGGTCGAGGCGGCCTTGGACGCCGACGTCTCGGCCTTTGCTGACACGCACGAGGCATACCTCACGCCCATCACGCAGGCGAACGGGGAGGGGGCGCGGCAATACGAGGAGGGGATGGGCTCCTGAAGGCATTGCCCGCCGCGTCTGGTGGGACACGCGGGACAGGCCCTCGCGGCGCCGGAGGCGGGCGCTTTCGACCGCTTATGCCTCAACGTCCCGCGGCACTGCGACCGACGGCGCCGAGGCCGCCGTCCTCGTAGAGGATGCTGGGCCGCGGGCCGTTAAAACCAACGCCGAGGTCGAAGCGGGTCGAACCGCGCTCTGAAATATGCCTGACCGGGTCCGAGAGCCTGTAATCGACGGTCGAGCGCACGGCACACTTGAGGGCTGGGACGTTGCAGGAAACGCGCAACGTGCCGGGACGGAGTGTGTAGCGCCTGACGGGCCACCTCCGCCCGGCGGCCAGCCTCTCATCGTTCAACGCGTCACGGCTGTAGACCCGCCCGAATGACGTGACTCTGTCGCCGTAGTCGACGGGCATTCGACCTTGGACGAGAGGGCCTGACGACCACGTCGCGAGATAGCGATAGGCGACCTCGATGGTCCCGATGCGCATGCGCGCCTCCGACATGGCCATTGCCTGCGAGGGCATGCCGAGGCCCAGGATCGTCCCGCTGAGGAGCATTCCCGCAACGGCGTGTCCCCAACGGGGCATCGCAACGCCTCCTTTCATCACTCGGAGAGCCACCGCACGAGACCGTCACCGCGCAGCACCGGATGGATCGCCCCCCGGCCCTGGAAGTCTCCGGCCAGCTTCTGCACATGTCGTTGGACCGG
>NZ_JALNUM010000223.1:0-3239 GCF_026540795.1 Methylobacterium sp. GC_Met_2 | reverse complement strand
ACAGGACGCGCAATAGGACTGAGGTCCGAATTGGGTCGAATAAACGACATCGTCAGTTTATGCGCTGGATGCGCGTATAACCTTAACAAGGCAGGGCGACGGAGCGGCGACTTGGAATGACTGGGCTGTATGGATATCCGTCAGTCCACTTTCGAAGAGCTGGGTAGGAAACCCTTATGCTCAATTCTGCGACGACGATTGGACGCTTTGCGCTGGGTGGGCGGCACTCAGGCCACCCATGTGCGATTTCCAAAGCCAATATTCTACGACGATGCTCGATGCGGTGGAGCGGGCGGTAACAGGAATCAATCGCTTCCTAAAGCACTTGGGTCGTGACACTCACGTCCCATGAGCAGCTTGCACAAACTGATGGGGGCGGTCACCCGCCGACGTCGTTCGCCGGTCATCAACTACAGCGTCACGCTGCTGCTGGTTGGCGTCATGACGTTCGTTCGGTTCCTGGCTCCGGCCTACGTCGCACCTTTCCTGTTGTACATCCCGGTCCTCCTGGTCGTGAGCCTTGCTTTTGGCTGGGGTGCGGGGACGCTGGCACTGGCGTTGTCGAGCCTGATTGCCGCGTGGTTCTACACGCGAGATGGGATGCTCGACGGGGTCGACGTTGCCCTGTTGTCTCAGTACGTGCTGGTCGGCGCGACCATGGTGTGGATCTGTCACGCCTTACGTCGATCCGTGGTGCAGAATGAAGCCATGCTGGACCGGCTCAACACTGCGAACCACATCCTCGTCGATAGAGAGGCAGCCTTGACCAGCGCCAATGCCGCCGCGGAAGCCGCCAAGGAGGTAGCTGAGCGGGCCAACACGGCAAAGAGCGATTTCCTAGCCAACATGAGCCATGAACTCCGCACCCCACTTTCTGCCATCATTGGCTACAGTGAGATGATGGGAGAGGAAATCTCTGATGGCTGCGAAGCGTCTGACCTCGTGGATGACATAAGCAAAGTTGAGCGCAATGCTCGTCACCTGCTGGGGCTCATCAACGACGTGCTCGACCTATCCAAGGTCGAAAGTGGCAAGATGGATGTTTACGCCGAGGATTTCGCGGTGGATGATATGCTGCGCGACGTCGCAAGTTCAGTCGCGTCGCTGATTAGCAAAAAGGGTAATACTTTGAAAATGCAGCTCCCGCCTGAGTTGGGCCGGATGCATTCCGACCTGACTAAAACGCGGCAGGTGCTCTTCAACTTTCTGAGCAACGCAGCCAAGTTCACGGAAAATGGAGCGATCACGCTTTCCGCTTCGCGTATCACAGACAGCTCGGGTACCGATCGGCTTTCGTTCGCCGTTTCCGACTCCGGCATCGGCATGACGGCCGAGCAGGTCTCGCGCCTGTTCCAGCGTTTCGAGCAGGCTGATGCCTCCACGACGCGTAACTTCGGCGGGACTGGGCTCGGTCTTTCGCTCACGCGTGCCTTCGCCGGCATGCTCGCGGGGACCGTCACGGTGTCCAGCATCCCTGGCCAGGGCAGCACCTTCACCTTCACCGTCCCAGCGACCTTCGTTCCCCCGATCGACGAGCAAGCCTCTCCTGATCCGGACGTTATCGCCGACGATGAGGTGGGAGGCGACGTCATCCTCGTGATCGACGACGATACGGACCAACTCGCGCTTACCACGAGGTTCCTCCATCGCGAGGGTTTTCGGGTCCAGACGGCTACGAACGGTAGGAGCGGGCTCGATCTCGCTAGGAGGCTACGGCCACGGGCCATCCTGTTGGACGTGATGATGCCGGGCGTGGACGGCTGGTCGGTGCTGAGCCAGATCAAGGCAGACGAGATGTTGGCGCCAATCCCAGTCGTAATGGTAACCTCCGTCGATCAACGAAATCTCGCGGCCTCGCTTGGTGCTTCGGATTACATACTGAAGCCGGTCGACTGGACGCAGTTCGGCAAGATCGTGAACCAGTTCAGGCTGGCGGAGCCGGACGGGCGTGGCACCGTGCTTCTGGTTGAGGACGAGGCCATGATCCGCATGGCGATGCGCTCCACCCTGGAGGATGACGGCTGGTCGGTCTTGGAAGCCTCGAACGGTGAGGAAGGCTTGCAGCAAGCTGCTGATACCAAGCCGAACGTCGTAATTATGGACCTAAACATGCCCATCCTAGATGGCTTTGGCTTCATGCAAGGCATTCGCGCTCTGCCCGGCTGCTCGGACATCCCGGTAATTGTTCTAACGGGCCGAGAATTATCGGCAGAAGACCGGAACAAACTCCGCGGCGCGAGCCAAATCCTTAATCGCGGCGACTTCGCGTCAGCCACTCTAGCCGAAAGGCTGATAGGTTTCAGGACCTGAGAAGGGCAGGGACGGCTCCGCACCCTCGGGGTCCGCTTCGGATCTGCAAGCCTGAACCATCAGGTCGAGTTGCAAGCGGAAGGCGTGGTTTGTCAGGAAAATGTCGAATAACCGACATTGCTGCTCGCTCTACCTATCGTTGAGGTCCGATAGGGCAAGCGCGGTGGAACGGCTGCGCTGGAACTCAAGCTTACATATCGCAAAACGCGGCTTTCAAGAACCAAGTGCGTCGCGAGCGCGCGAGATGTTGCTCCCAACTCCAAGTGGTCGAGCAGAATTCTAGATGGTTTGAGAGCGTGCTGCTGCTAACGCGCTGTTAACCAGATCGGTTGTGCACTGGGAGGTGTCCGGAGGGACTAGCCATGCGTCACATCCATGTCGTACCCGGTCTGCGCCTGCAGTTTGCTGGCCGTGACGAGACCTTCAACGAAGGTGTGGAAATTGGTCTCCTCGCAGCTCAACTCGCATCCGGCATAGCTGAGTTCACGATGACCCTGGCCGCCAGCACACTGGACCAGGCGCGTATACTGGCGACAAATATGGGCTACCGCCTCCACGTCACGACGATCGATGAAGGCGCGGTTGAAGTCATGTTCCTCACCGGAAGCCGCCGACCTAAACTGCAACTCGTGTGTAATAAATTTCTCGCCTAATCATAGGTGTAGTTCCTCCGCCTGAGATCTGCTCGGTTAGCTCATCGGAAGCGGTCGGCCAGATTAGGAACGCTAAAACGCGGTATTCTGAGCTTTTCCTCGCATTCGAGCGTTGGCGCTTCGAATGGAGATACGCCGATGTCCGATGCGGCTCATCACATACAGATGCGGCAAATCGTGGCCGGTCTGTCCGAGGGCGTGATCCTGATCGAGCCGGATCAGACCATCACCTACGCGAACGATGCCGCCGTAATGATGCATGGGGTTGTGGATGCC
>NZ_JALNUM010000222.1:0-3326 GCF_026540795.1 Methylobacterium sp. GC_Met_2 | reverse complement strand
CGCTTCGTTCCAGGCGGCGGCAGATTTTTTCGCGCCGGCTCTGTCGCTGCCCGTCAGTAACCCTTCTTCACCTGCGCCAGGGCCGCGGTCAGGCCTTGCGCGACCCGCGCCCGTTCGTCCGGGCCGGCATCCCGGGCCACGAGCGCGTGCTGCCGGCGCGAGACCAGGGTCAGGCGCTGCAGCCCGTACTCGTCATCCTCCACCGTCTCCAGCTTGGTCCAGAGCGGGTTGAACCGCCACTCGCGCCGCTCCCCCCGGTGGCTGACCCGGGCGAGCAGGATCTCGATCTGCGTGATCATCACCTCCTCGAAGGACCCGCCGCGGCGGACGCTCACCTTCAGCGCCGCGTAGATCGCGAGCATGTCGAGTCCGAAGAAGCCGGCGACCGGCCAGAACCCCATTCGCCACGCCCAGACCGAGACCGTGAGCGAGACCGCGCAGCAGCCGGTCATCACCACCCGGAACCCGAGTCGGCTCAAGGATTGGTGCGGCCGGATGGTCGCCGCGAAGACAGGCCGGTCGATCGAATCGGGATCGAGGCCATACGGATGGACGGAAGGATTGCCGCTCGCCATGCGATCCATATAACGCAGCCATGCCCGTCAGAAAGCCACCGAGTCCCGTGACGGATCGCGCCGGTCGCGGAGTTGCGAGGCGTGGCGGGGCCGCAGCCGCCGGCCGCCTCGCGGGCCCGGTCGGGCCGGCGGTGACCGCACAGGTGGACACCGCCCCCGAAGCCGTCGCCCCGGACATCCTCACCGAGATCTTCCGCCGGTTCCACGAGGCCGAGCCGGAGCCGAAGGGTGAGCTGCACTACGTCAACCCGTTCACGCTGCTCGTGGCCGTGGTGCTTTCGGCGCAGGCGACGGATCGCGGCGTCAACCTCGCCACCGGCCCGCTCTTCGCCGTCGCCGACACGCCCGAGACAATGCTGGCCCTCGGGGAAGACCGGGTCCGCGACTTCGTGCGGACGATCGGGCTGTTCAACACCAAGGCCAAGAACGTCGTCGCACTCTCGCGCATCCTGGTCGACCAGCATGGCGGCGCGGTACCGGCGAGCCTGGAGGCGCTTCAGGTGCTGCCCGGCGTCGGCGCCAAGACCGCGAGCGTCGTGCTGAACATCGCCTTCGGGGTCCCGCGGATCGCCGTCGACACCCATATCTTCCGGGTCTCGAACCGGATCCCGCTGTTCATCGGGGCGACCACCGACAAGGTGCAGGCCGGGCTGGAGGCGATCGTGCCGGAGCCCTACCGTCTCCACGCCCATCACTGGCTGATCTTGCACGGCCGCTACACCTGCAAGGCGCGCAAGCCCGAATGCCCGCGCTGCCGCATCGCGGATCTGTGCCGATACCCGTCCAAGACGACGGCGTGACGACCTCCACGACACGTGCGGGGCGCCCTCCGCAGTCCCCCTCTGCGGGCTAACGCGTTGTGCTGGAAGCCCGGTTCGGCTAGTTTGCCAGCCGGTTGCCGGGGCTCTCGGGCAGAGGCCGTCCGGCTGCCCGACCTGCGTCCGGTCGCCGCGCCGCGGATCCTCTCCATCGTCGCGCACTAGGAGCCTCGGCCCATGGACTTCCTCAAACCACGGTACACGCCTATGAACCGCCGCCGTCGCATCTACGAGGGCAAGGCGAAGGTCCTCTACGAGGGGCCCGAGCCCGGGACGCTCATCCAGCACTTCAAGGATGACGCGACGGCCTTCAACGCGAAGAAGCACGAGGTCATCGACGGCAAGGGCGTGCTGAACAACCGGATTTCCGAGTTCGTCTTTCAGCACCTCAACGATATCGGCGTGCCGACGCACTTCATCCGCCGGCTCAACATGCGCGAGCAGCTGATCCGCGAAGTCGAGATCATCCCCCTCGAGGTGGTGGTGCGCAACGTCGCGGCCGGCTCGCTGGCGACGCGGCTGGGCCTGGAGGAAGGCACCCAGCTGCCGCGCTCGATCATCGAGTTCTACTACAAGAACGACGCGCTGAACGATCCGATGGTCTCCGAGGAGCACATCACGGCCTTCGGCTGGGCGACGCCCCAGGAGATCGACGACATCATGGCGCTGGCGATCCGCGTCAACGACTTCCTGTCGGGCCTGTTCCTCGGCGTCGGCATCCGGCTCGTCGACTTCAAGATCGAGACCGGCCGGCTCTGGGAAGGCGACATGATGCGCATCGTCGTCGCCGACGAGATCTCCCCGGATTCGTGCCGGCTGTGGGACATCAAGTCCTCCGACAAGCTCGACAAGGACCGGTTCCGCAAGGATCTGGGCGGCCTGATCGAGGCCTATACCGAGGTCGCCAAGCGGCTCGGCATCATGTCGGAGAACGAGAAGGTGCAGAGCGGCGGGCCGCGGCTCGTCCAGTAGGCGCGCTCAGGCGGGCGGGCGGCCGGGCGGGCGGCGGAGAGACGCCATGCCCGCTGGCGGGAAATCCCGGCGCAGGCGCGCATGGGTCGAGAGGTCCGGGTCGAAGCCCGGGTGATAATGGGGGTCCTGCGCAAGCAGCGGCCCCCATCGTGTTTTGAGCGCGGCGATCTCGCGCGCATGCCGGGCACGCGCCTCCGGGGTCCAGCGGCGGCTCGCCGCCTCGCGGTGATGCAGGACCGCCCCTGGAACCAGCAGCGTCCGGTAGCCGGCCGCGTTGAGGCGCAGGCACAGATCCACGTCGTTGAAATCGACCGCGAACGCGGCGTCGTCGAAGCCGCCCACGGCCCGGAATGTGTCCGCCTCGACCACCAGGCAGGCCGCCGTCACGGCTGAGACCGCGTGCGTGGCCTGGAGCGCCGCGCGATAACCCGGCGCATCCCCCGGGAAGTGGCGGTGCCCGTGGGTGACCAGCCCGCCGGTGCCGAGCACGATGCCGCCATGCTGGATCCGGCCTTCGCCGTCGAGGAGCTTGGCACCCACGGCACCGACATCCGGGCGCAGGGCCTCGCGGGCCATGAGGGTCAGCCAGTCGGGCTGGAATGCCTCGACGTCGTTGTTGATGAAGACCAGCAGCCGGCCCCGGGCGCGGGCAGCCGCGGCGTTGTTCATCGCGGCAAAATTGAACGGCCCCGGACAGGGCACGACATGCCCCCTCCCCTGCCGCTCCAGATCGACCAGATAGGCCAGGGTCTCCGGTTCGCGGCTGTCGTTATCGCAGACCAGGATCTCGATCGCCGGCCAATCGGTGCAGCTCCGCAGGCTGTCCAGGCAGGGGCGGAGCAGGTCGAGGCGGTCGCGGGTCGGCACGATCAGGCTGGCGAGCGGTGGCGGATCGGGGAGCGGATGCTCCACGCGCAGACATCCGTCCGGCAGCGCGACGAGGCGGGCCCCGGCCCGGCCG
>NZ_JALNUM010000221.1:0-3337 GCF_026540795.1 Methylobacterium sp. GC_Met_2 | reverse complement strand
CGGCAATCCGACCGTTTTTCCGACGATCTGAATGAGCCAGGGCTGAGCCATCCCAAACGGCCCCATTTTTGTCGGAGAAACGTGTCGGCTTTTCTATTGCCGTATAAACGCGGTTTTGGTACTATCCCGACATGCTCGTTGGATACGCCCGCGTCTCCACCCTCGACCAGAACCTCGACCTGCAGCGCGACGCGCTGACCAAGGCCGGCTGCGGGAAGCTGTTCGAGGAGAAGAAGTCGGGCAAAGCTGGGACCAAGCGCCCGGAGTTCGAGGCGGCGCTCGCCTACCTGCGCCCCGAGGACGTGCTCGTGGTTTGGAAGCTCGACCGGCTGGGCCGGTCCCTCGTCGAGATGATGCGCACTATCGACGGCTTGCGCGTGAAGGACGTGCATTTCTGCTCACTCACCGAGCAGTTCGACAGCGCCACGGCTCACGGGCGCTTCGCTCTGCAGATGCACGGCGCCATGGCCGAGTATTTCCTCGATCTCAACCGAGAGCGCACGATGGAAGGCCTGAAGGCGGCGCTCGCACGAGGCCGCAAGGGCGGAAGACCGAGAAAGTTGTCTGAGGATGACATCGCGGTCGGCCGGGCTCTGCTGGCGGCCGGCACGATCAGCGTAGCCGACATCGCTAAGCGGCTGGGTGTCAACCGAGACACCTTCTACAGCTACTTCCCGAGAGCGCGAGCCAACAGCACAGCTCACAACGGCTAAGCTGAGCGTACCAGGTTGCGCAATGGCGTCTCGCATTGACCGCGTTGTCTCCGGCAGACGTGAAGCCACACGTCCACCTCGGGTGCGCCTCGCTGCTCCTCACAAACACGCCTCGCGCAACACCGTGCGACGGGATCCCGATAATCCGGAGCACGCCAGTATGCACACGCTTGTCCAGGTGCTGAACGCAGCCGATGCCGTCGCGCGTTGGCACGTCCACCAGCGCCGCAAGGGCACAGCCCAGGAACCATACATCAATCATCTGCTGGAGGTGGCCGCGCTCGTGGCCGAGGCGACAGCCGGGAGCGATGTCGAGCTCATCCTGGCCGCGCTGCTGCACGACGCGATCGAGGACCAGGAGGTACCATACAGCCTAATAGCGGTGACCTGGGGCGAGCCGGTGGCCAACCTTGTCATGGAGCTGACCGACGACAAGAGCCTGCCGAAAGATGAGCGGAAGCGGCGGCAGGTGGAAAGTGCGGTCGGAAAGTCAGACCGGGCAAAGTTGATCAAGCTGGCCGACAAGACGAGCAACCTGCGGGCGGTGGCGGCGAGTGCTGCGCCCGACTGGTCGGTGACCCGGCGGTTGGCCTATGTGGCGTGGGCACGCGACGTCGCGAAGGGGCTGCGTGGCGTGAACATCTGGCTGGAGGGGAAGTTCGATGAAGCGGCAGAGCTGGCCGAGCGCTCGATCCAGCCTTGCCGATGAGGCGAGCGAGGGGGTCGGCCATGATGAGCCAGAGGTCGCTCCTGAGCCGTTACAGGCCCACTCACGCTCGTTCACAGCCTGGGAAGCGGTCAGGATGCAAGATCGGCGTTGCATCCATCAGCCCGATCGTAAGAGGGGCAGCGTTGTGCCCTAGAACCTCGTAGGAAGCTCCCTGGCGGGCTCGAGCGGCTCCGCGGCGGTCTAGCGGTCTGAGGCTGGGATGGCCTTGGCGAGCTCCCCAGACGCTTCTGCCCCTTACGGTGGCATGCCGGAACTGAGCGAGATCCTGGCCAGGCTCGGCAGTGCGGTAGGCTCCTTCACTCAGTAAATTAAAGGCTCAGACATGCCTAGCGGCCATATTGACGTTCGCCGCACACGCCTCCAATGCTCTCTCGGAAGGCCTTTTTAATCGCAAAAAAATACCTCCGTGCCCCTTGGATGCGAGGGCACTCGTCACTGCTACCGCCGCTTCTTTTTTCGAGGAGCAACCTTCTGATTTTTGATAATCTCATCTAGAAGCATGTCTCTCGCAGCAATTTTTTGGATTTCTGCAAATAGATGCCTGTCTATTTCTTTACAGTTATCTTCGTCATCGGGATCAATTTTGAAGTAGAACCTTTTCACCGAGGCACCTTCCTGCTGAAAAGAAACTTTTCTTGAACTTGAACCCACGGATCTCGGTTAACTTTGAAGCCGTTCGAGCATGTGAAATGCTACCGATAGGCTGTTGAGCCTGCGCTGTCCTACAGACCCTCTACGGTTTGCTTGGTCAATGGAGGCCATATCCCATCTTCAATTGGGTATCGGCACGATTGAGGAGAGGTGTCCACGCGTAGGATCACCAGCTCCACCTGTCCCGCAATCAGGACCAGGAACGCCTCCTGAAGGAGTTACTGCTCCGAATTGTTCAGGAGGCCGCGCTGCTTGCGGACCATGGCTATGGCTTCCTTGGGGCAGATGTCATCTCTATGAACTTCAGCTGTGCGATCAGCTGCCTCTGACCGATCGAATATGGGTATTCTCCAGATGCTGCAATCATACTGGCTTGCCCCCTGATAGCGGCTCTTCGCCAGGTTTGGTGGATCAGGCTGCAAGGAGGAACCGTCGTCGGAGGAGGTCGAGATTGGCGCGGCCGTACATGGCGCGCTTCAAGAGCTTGAGACGCGTGATCTGCCCCTCGGCCTGGGCGGGTGCACTTCTGATGCGGGAAGGGCTCACGTCTGGGGAGGCATGGACATGCGGCTGAGAGAGATCGAGACCCGCGTCGCCAAGCTGGAGGCAACCGACAAGGCCAACCCCCTTGCTGGTCTCTCGGAGGAGGAGATCGAGCACCAGCTCGTCGCCGCCATGGACAGGATATCAGCCAACTACGACGCAACCGCAGCAGCCCTCCAGACGTCATCAGATGCGATGAACCGGAACGCCGCCAAGCGCATCAAGTGGTTCCTCGAGCGTCAGCACCAGCAGCGGGAGTACCGCGAATGGTGCGCTGGTGTGATGGCGGAGCAAGCCCGCGTTCCCGCAGCAGCGCGCTGTGCCTCGCCAGCTCCGGGCTGACTTCCGACGCGTGGGCGGCGCGCTTCGTGACCGAGCACTGAACGGCACGGATATTTGTTAACCGTTCAGTATCACTGCGGAATTATGAGACATCATAGTTCGAGGCGGTGTTATGCGTGTTCTGCTGATTGAAGACGACGCCACCGTCGCGCAGAGCATTGAGTTGATGCTCAAGTCCGAGGATTTCAACACCTTCACCACCGACTTGGGGGAAGAGGGCGTCGACCTCGGGAAGCTGTACGATTATGACATCATCCTGCTCGATCTGAACTTGCCCGACATGTCGGGCTATGAGGTCCTGCGCTCGCTGCGCTTGGCGAAAGTGAAGACGCCGGTTCTCGTCCTCTCGGGCTTGGCC
>NZ_JALNUM010000220.1:0-3594 GCF_026540795.1 Methylobacterium sp. GC_Met_2 | reverse complement strand
GACTTCGTCCCGACCCGACCCCTGCTGACGCAGGGGCCACCCTCCCCCGCAGAGGGGGGAGGGAGATGCGTTTGCGATCGCGCGTTCATGAGCTTCGACGCCAGAGCTTCCATTCTCCCCTCACACCGTGGCGATCGGCGTCGTCGGCGAGCCGACCGCCCCGGGCAGGCGCAGCGGCGGGGCCGTGAGCAGGAAGCGGTTGCGCCCATGCCCGCGCAGCCAGTCGGCGAGCGGCGTCAGGTGCCACAGCTCGCCGAGATTGACCCCGAGCTTGAACAGGCAGTGCTCGTGGAGCGGCAGCGTCGCGCAGCAGGCAGGGCCGGGCCCGGCCGGGTAGGCTTCCACGGCGTAGTTGTCGGCGATCAGCGCGCACAGGCCGGTGCGGGTGATCCAGTCGAGCAGGCGCGGATCCCGCCCGTCGAGCCCGGCGCAGAGCGTGTGGACCAGCTTCGGATCCGGCACGCCGCCCATGGCGATCAGGCGCTCGGCGAAGCCCGTGTGCAGGCAGACCATGTCGCCCGGCTCCACCACGACGCCGTCGGCCTCCAGGATCCGGGCGAGCTGCTCGTAGCCGACCTTCACCTTGGCGTCGCCGAGATGGGCGCGCAGGTCGATCATCACGGCGCGGCCCTGCATGCCGGTCTCGGCCAGCCGCTCGATCCCGAGTTTTTTCGCCCGGGACGGCTGGTCGGCCGCCTCTTGCGTGCTCGGCCCGACGATGTCCCGGCCGCCGCGGAAGCCGTTGTAGAAGGTCGGCGCCGCGCCCGCGCCGTCCGCGTCGAACAGCGAGCCGACATGGGCGAGGGAATCCCACTGCGTCGAGTATTGCAGGTGGATCAGGGCGCGGTCGTCGCAGATCACGTCGGTGGCGCCCTCGACCTCCTCGCAGACCGGGAAGTTCATGTTCGGCCGGCCGTTGGCCCGGCGGGTCGGGGTGATCTGCGGCGGGTGGCGGCGCGGGTTCAGGACGTTGCCGCCGGGCAGATCGAGCGGCAGGCTGAGGCAGAAGGTCAGGCCCTCCCGCACCTCGGCGATGCCCTGCAGCACCTTCTCGGGCGTCAGCAGGTTCAAGCGCCCGCGCTCGTCGTCGGGGCCGAAATCGCCCCAGGTCGAGCCTTCCGGCCGCCGCGTCCAGCGCAGGCTCATGGGGTGGGCACCCGGCCTGGCCGGGCGCCGCGGCCCGGACTGGTTCCGGGCCCGAAAGCGCGTGCGTTCCTCACCTGTCGTGCGCCCTTCTTCGAGGCCGTCGAGCCCGCTTCAGCGGGACCCGACGCGAGCCTAGGCCCAGGCCGCCGGACCCGGAAGCCCGCGGCGCGAACGAAGCGCCTCAAACGTCACCCGCCTTGCGACGCACGCCCCTTGTGATCCGTCGAGCCCCGGCTACAGTCGGTCCCAAGCCCGCGAATAAAAAATTCGGGCGCTCGATTGAGGAAATGCCGATGACCGAGACCGCGCGTGCCGTCGTCCGGCCCGCTCAGATCCGGCGCATGCTGCCTGCTTTGCTGGCGGCGGGCTCGATGCTCGCGGGGTCGGCGCGGGCCGCCGAGCCGATCAAGATCGGCGTGATCGCCGAAGCGCAGTCGGTGGCCGGGGCCTCGATCCCGCAGGCGGTGCAGCTCGCCGCCGACGAGATCAACGCCAAGGGCGGGATCGACGGACGGCAGATCCAGGTCGTGACCTACGACGACAAGTCCTCCGCCTCCGACGCGGTCCGCGCGTTCCAGCGGGCCGTGTCCGAGGACAAGGTCAATTTCGTCATCGCCAGCTACATCTCGGAGGTCGTGCTGGCGCTCATGCCCTGGGCGGCCCGGCTCAAGACGCCGATGATCACGCCCGGCGCGGCCTCCAACGAGATCAGTGTGAACGTCCACAAGGACTACGCGCGCAACAAGTATACCTTCCACGGCTACCTGACCTCGCACGCCCTGGCGCAGGCAGTCTGCGATTCGGCCAAGGAGGTGCTGATCGATAAGCTCAAGGCCAAGACCGCCGCGATCATGAGCGAGGACGCGGCCTGGACCCGCCCGCTGGACGCCGCCTACGAGGAATGCCTGCCGAAATCCGGGCTGAAGGTGGTGGAGCATGTCCGTTTCTCGCCGGACACCGGCGATTTCACGCCGATCTACAACAAGATCGAGGCGGCCAAGCCCGACCTGATCGTCACCGGCATCGCCCATGTCGGCGTGCAGCCGACCGTGCAGTGGCAGAACCAGCAGGTGCCGATCGTCATGACGGGGATCAGCGGGCAGGCGACCTCCTCGACCTTCTGGGCCAACACCAACGGCGGCACGCAGGGCGTGCTGTTCGACAGCGTGGCGCTGCCGGGCGTGGCGCTCACCGAGAAGACGATTCCCTTCTCCGAGGCCTTCGCCAAACGCTTCGGCGGGGCGCCCTCTTACGCGGGCTTCATGGCGTATGACGCCGTCCATTACACCGCCGAGGCGATCAAGCGGGCGGGCTCCACGGAGGCCGACAAGCTCGTCGAGGCTCTGGAGCAGACCGACTATGTCGGCACGGTCGGGCACCTGAAATTCTACGGCAAGGACGAGCCGTTCACCCACTCGATCCAGTACGGCCCGGGCCTGATGACCAGCGTGCTCGGGCAGTGGCAGAACGGCAAGCAGGTGTCGATCTGGCCGGCGGCCACGGCCAACGGGACCCTGGTCCTGCCGCCCGCCGTCAAGCCGGCGGTCCAGTAAGTCGGGCGGGGAGCGCGCTGTGATCGGCCTCCAGATCCTCGTCGACGGTTTCGCGATCTCGGCCCTCTACGCGCTCGGCGCGATGGGCTTCACCCTGATTTTCGGGGTCTCGGGCGTCCTCAACCTGACCCACGGCGCCCTGATGGTGATGGCCGCGGTGGCGGCCTGGGCGGCCTCGGCTCTGTTCGGGCTCGGCTCCTACGCGGGGGCGGCGATCGGCGTCCTGTGCGGGCTGGCCGGGGCGCTGGTCACCTACTTCGCCGTCGTCGCGCCGATCGAGCGCAGCCGGGCGATCCCGCGGGAAGAAAAAGAGATCTTCGTGCTGACCGGCACGCTGCTCTGGGGGATCATGATCCAGGAGCTGGTCGCCTACTTCTTCACCGACAACCCGAAGACCGTGCTGCCGCTCATCGAGGGCGTGGTCGAGATCGCGGGCGTCCGCACGCCGAAGAACGAGCTGTTCACCGCGCTGATCTGCTGGGTGGTGATCGGCCTGCTCTGGCTGTTCGTGAACCGGGCCCGGGCCGGCAAGGTCCTGCTCGCCGCCTCCATGAACCCGCGCGGCGTGACGCTGCTCGGCCACGACATGGGCAAGATCTACGTGGCGGTCTGGGCGATCTACGGGCTCTTGGCCGGCATCGCCGGGGTCTTGCTCGGGATGTTTCTGGGGGTGTCGTCGTATTCGGTCGGACCGCTCACCGCGAGCGCCTTCTCGATCGTGGTGCTGGGGGGACTGGGCAGCGTCACCGGCTCGCTGATCGCCGCCTACGTGGTCGGGTATCTGGAGACCGCCACCGCCTACCTGATCTCCCCGGCCTACCGGGTGATCCCGGCGCTGCTGCTGCTGGTCGCTGTGATGTACCTGCGCCCGCAGGGTCTGCTGGGGCGGCGGTGA
>NZ_JALNUM010000022.1:0-67252 GCF_026540795.1 Methylobacterium sp. GC_Met_2 | reverse complement strand
CCTCAGCATGAGTCAGCATGGTCTCAGCTCCTTTGGCGAGCCCAATGGCGAACGTTAATGATTGGTTATTAGCCCGGTTGTAGCGGCTGAAGATTGCTTTGACAAGTAGGCGTTATAGTCTTTTGCTAAAAATTGGTCGATTAGATTGCCAGAATATCCTATCTCCGCGCTGCAGTTGTGGGTGAACCTTTCGCAACCATGGTAAGTACTTCGGCTGCCGCGGACTACGTAGACCAGAGTTATTTATTGAATAAAGACGAAAACAAGTTGGCACCCGCGACACCTGGTGTAATAAATAGACGCCCCACAAAGCCCGGCAGGATTTCGTGGCCAGCCGTTAAGCAAACTGCCCGTGGCGATAAAGCCGCCTCATTGACCATGGGAGCGCATCCTCGCCCGAAGGCGTTGATGGTCTGGAAACGTCCGAACGGATCGCAGGGTCTTGATGCGGCGCGCAGATGCGACACGGCATGCTGCACTGCGAAGGCGCCGGGGTCGACATTGGGGACTATCCGGTCGGCCCGCGTCTGAGTCGCCTGACGGCGCGCCCTGCCGGATCCGCCAAGCCGGGCTCTGATCCGACACCAGGGAGCTTGGACCGCAATCGAGGAAAGGAACCGACCTGTCGCGTGGTCCTTCGCGGCGCCTGTCGCGCACCGGCGATCAAGGCAAAATGCTATGGCGCGGCATGATCGGCGCACCATGCAGCGGCCAGACCGGGTCCGGCCCTCGCATGAGGCTCAAACAGGAACCATCCGCATTGCTTCTGCGCAGATATCACCACTCAAACAATTCCGTCGCGCATGCGATGAGGATGGTGGACGAGGCCGTCGTTGGACCAACGCTCCGCACGACCCGAGCGCAAGCGTTGCTGTTGCTTTGCACCATAAGATTGGATATAAAAAATTGAAAACCTTCATAATATAAATCTGAGCATTGGATGGATAAGTTTATCCTGTTCCACCCATAGCTTTCCTGAAGTGACTGTCGGGACTTCTCGCAGATGACGGATGGCGGATCGCAGCCCTCCATGATCGCGTATCCAAGTTAGCTAATCCGAGCCGTCGCCCCGAACGCCAATTGGATCGATACGCATGCTGGATAAGACACAGATCTTTACAGCCAACCAGCAGCAGGACAGTATCCGCCGCGACCGGCGGCATACCGGCCTGGAGGATCTCTTCGACTTCCTCCGCAAGTGGGCTCGGATCATCGCCGGCAGCGCCATCGTGTTCGCGATTCTGGCCTTCGTCTACGTCCAAGTGTCCCCGCCCGACTTCGTCGCGTCCGCGCAGATTCTAATCAATCCGCCGCAGCCGCAACAATTGCTCAAACAGGATGCCGGCCTGATCGATCTGACGCTCAACAACTCGCAGGTCGAAAGCCAGATCGAGATCATCCGGTCCTACAGCACGATCCTTCCGGTCGTTCAGGAGCTCAAGCTCGACACCGACAACGAACTGGCGCTGCCGAACAGATCGGACGCCGCATCGCAAAGCAACAAGCAACTGTATGGGGTCGTTGGCCGGTTCGCCAGCCGGCTCGACGTGAAACGCGTCTCGCAATCCTATATCATTCAAGTCTCATTCAAATCTGAGAGCGCCAGCAAAGCGTCGAAAATCGTGAATGCCTTGTGCGAGGCCTACATCAAGAATCAGCTCGCGCGAAAAGTCGAAGACGCGACCCGCTCGCGGGAGTGGCTGGAACATCGCGTGCAGCAGTTGCAGGCGCAGTTGCACAAGGCTGCCCATGCAGCACAGGATTTCCGGACCGGCGTCAGCGGCCAAGAGCAAAGCACCGGGCAGCTCGATGCCGAGGTCACGCTCTCCCAGCTCGATAGCGCAACGACCACTTATCGAAAGATGTACGAATCCGCGCTCGAGAAGCTGACCGAGAACGTCCAATCGACCTCGTTCCTCGTGGCCGATGCGAATATCGTGTCTTCGGCAAGCCCGGATTTGGCCCGCGTCTTCCCGAACCCCAAGCTCGTGATTGCCGTCGCTCTGCTCGGCGGTGCGCTGTTCGGTGTCAGCATAGCAGCCCTCCTCGACTCGCTGGACACCTCGGTTCGGTCCACCGCGCAGGTCGAGGATGACTTGAACTGCCCGTGCTTCGGAAAAGTGAACCTGTCGAAGGGCGGGCGACGGCCCCTGCGCAGCAAGGCCCGACTGAAGGTCGATACGCGAACGAAGTTCTTTCTCAACCGGGTGATGGTCGCGGTCGAAGCCGCCAACTTACAGAACGCGCGTCACACGATCGGGATCGTCGCCGTCTCCGACGGAAACGCGTCCGCGATCCTGACCAAGCAACTCGCGAACACGCTGGCCCTGTCGGGTAAGAAGACGTTGATCGTCGATGCCAGCATGTCGGCGACCAATCCCCTGACGACGCTCGCCTACGCGTCCGGCTTCGGTACGCCAATGCCGACGCGCGAAGCGGAGGGGCAGGACGACCTCGGCCGCATCGTTCCAGTCTCGTCGAATTTGTCGATCATCAAGTTGGAAGCATCGATCGATACGGCATCGTCGTTCGGGGCCATTTCGGACAATCTCGTCTTCTCGTCCGCGGTCTCGGCCTTCGACAGCATCATCACCAACCTACCCGACCTCGAGTCGATGCCGACCTCGCTGACCCTCTTGTCGAACATGGATGCCATCATCTTGGTCGCGCATCTCGGCAAGTCGTCACAGGAGAGCTTGTCCGAAGCCGCCGATTTCATCAGGGCCAGCGGCACCTTGTTGCTCGGCGTCGTCCTGGACGAGCCGAAGGCGTGACCGTCACGGCGCGACTTTAGCGGCGTCGTAACGGGGGCGCTGACCGCCGTGCCTCCGCCGGAAGGCCGCGGTATGATCGACGCTGGCCGTCGGAATTTGCCCCACACACCCCACGCCTCCGTTAAAACGCGAGACCCGATCAGATGTCCGCCACAGCGCCTCCATTGCTCCATCTCATGTGCGCGGCCGATCGCAACTATGGCGCCTATGCGGGTCTGGTGATGCAATCCGCCATGGCGGTGACCCGAAAGGGCCGCATCCATTTTCATCTGCTGTCCGATGACGTGGCACCGGACGACATCGAAAAATGCAGCCTGGCCGCCCGGAAGGCCGGACACGAATTCACGAACTATGAAGTCTCATCAAAGCTGGATAATTTGCCCAAAGAATTGCAGATGGCAAATCATCTTAGTAGGGCAGCCTATTCCCGGCTGCTCTTCTCAGACCTGCTTCCGACCAACATCCATCGCATCATTTATCTCGATTGCGACATCGTCTGCCAGCAGGATCTGACCGAGCTGTGGAACTTCGGCGACGGTTTGAAGACCATTGCCGCGGTGAGAGACCCCTGGCTCGATCCCGATGCTGAACTCAAATCCTCGCTGGGCTTGGCACCGCGCGATGTCTATTTCAATTCCGGCGTGCTGCTCATCAATGTAAAAGCTTGGCGAGCGGACAATACCGAGAACCGCCTCCGGGATTTTGTCCTTAAGCGGCGAGACATCAAGCATGCCGATCAGGATACATTGAATGCGGTGCTCTCATCCGGCCTGACGGAACTGCCGGAACAATGGAACATGATGATCAACCATCCGCGCCGTGATGAGGAAGGGCGCCTGCGGCAGAGCGCCGGCATCCTCCACTACGTCGGTGGCTTCAAGCCATGGCATTTCGGCTATCGTCTGCTTCACCCGGGAAAGGGCCGGCCCTACGCATCGATCAAGCGGCGCTCACCCTGGGCGGCTAAACTTCCCGATTTCCAGTCACGCCGGGTGACGAGGAAGTTTCGGTCCCTGGTGCAGCACTGACCCCGATGCGGGAGGTAGGCTTGAGAGCGATCATTCCACCGGCTGTATTGCTTCTCGCCTTTGTGCTTTCGTCGGGCCCATGCGCTGCGGCCGACGATGCCCAGACGGAATGCACGGATCTGATCAGCGGTCTGAGACTAAAAGCTGGCTCCGACTACGACGCGATTGCCGGCAAATTGAGAACGAAGGGTTGGCACCAAACCTTTTCCACGACGCAAAATATCGGCGTCTGGACGAAGGGTGGGCATGCCATTTCGGTGACGCTCAATGTTGGCTCGGGGACCTCGCCCACGACCACGGGCGCTGTCCGATGCAGACATTGACCGTCAAGCTCTGTCAAAACGCTATAGTTCGGCGGTATGCCTCCGTGTCGATTCCCATCGCTACTTCGGTAAGACATACTTCGCGATAGGCGGCAGACTCTCGCGCCATTGCGCGCTCTGGCGCTGGTAGTCGCTCAAGCGATCCGGCGCGAGTTCCAAATCTTCGAGCGCGACCACGGGCTTTCCACAGAAGTAGGGGCGCCGGGGAGGACGGGGATAGTAATTGAAGAAGATCGCCGTCCGGTTCTGCCCCGTGGCCGGTTTCCCACGATGGTAATAGCGCGCAGTATCGCAGAAAATAACGCTGCCGCTCGGTCCCGTGCAAGTGACGATTTCATCCGCATCGATCGTGCGTCCGATGACGCGTTCCAATTTTTCGTGGCGCGCTGGGCGTGTATAGGGCTGAGCCCCCTTGAAGAGCCGATGACGGATCATTTCGAACGGGCCGCCATCGACATCGACATCGTTTAGATAGACCGCGACTTTCACGATACTCTCGTCCTCGCCATCCAGGTGCCAGACGCGTGCGCCACGCTCGCATCCATCGGCGAGCGTGTAAAAGAAATTGAATCCCCCGAAGGCGACGGGCAACCCTAAGTAATTTTCGACGATTCTGAGCAGTCGCTCATTCAAACCGAACAGATAAATCTCCGCCCGATCCACGAGTTCGGACTTGTCGGCCTGGATTAAAAATGGGTCATCTACGTGCGTGGGACCCGCCGCCAAACGTGTCTCGATATCGTCGCGGACTTCGTGCGCCTGCGACAGCATCTGCTCAGCCCCGAAGAGGTTTAAATCCTCCAATCGTGTCTGGTATACGCCCACCTCGCGCAGAGACGTCACGATTTTCTGATCGGCTTCACTCAGTGCGGCCGGTGCTGCCAATCGCTCAGCACGCAGATTATTGTAGTAACTCTCCACATTTCTTCGCGCCAGATCGGTTGACATGAATTCGTGCACCGCATTTCGCGCAATACTTTCCAGCTTTCGACGGACACGTTTGGCGATGTACATTCTGGCAGGCCCTCTCGCTGCCCGGCAGCCATGCAAAGCTTATGCCCAGGACTGGTCGTAACTCGCGGAATATATAAGCGAATCGTCCGAATAAATACATGATTCGCCTGTTTAATAGCTTTAAACACCCAATCGTGAAATCTTGTCAAGAAATTTAGCGCGGAATTCCGACTGGTCGCATTATCTGAGCTAGCGAAAGTCGCAATCGTATTTCCAGAGCACGTATAGACATACCGTAACTGGATGAAACACCTGCAAAAGCCCTATAGCTGCAGTTGAGTCACTGTCTCAAGTATATCCTGCCATTCCGTGACGCGCGAGTTCGTCGTGTATCAGCCTCATGTCATGGCGGCAGGACGGTCAAGTCCTCTGTCCAAGCCCGCACGAGGCTTCGCCGACGCGGCGATCACTGTTCAGCTTACCCCATGCACCGGATCGCAGCGTGTTTCGAGGCGACGTCATGATCCAACCCGTGTCACATCCAAGGACCGGCGCGAGGCGTGCCGCGGCCGAACGGAAGCGCGTCCTTTCCGCACGATGCTTTCGGCATCGCATATGCGCGCCCCACAGGCATGACGGTAGCGAGTTCGATCTACGGCCCGCACCCGTCCGAACGCATCAATCGAACGTTGCCGTGTTTGGTTGCCCAGGGCAGCGGCCGTGAGCGGGATCCCGGCGGGTCTCCGTCAGCGGCAAAACGTTCCGTATCGCTCTTCATGGAATTGCGAAATGGAAGCAGTGATCTTGGCTCGTCGTGGCATATTATTACTGAGGCAAAGAGCAGTTTGACGACCTTCGACTAGAGCACTATGTATCGCGAGATAGTGATTGGATCTGCTAGGCATACGCATGCGTTTACGCTTCTATTCGATCTTGGCAAGCGTGTCGGTTCTCACGGCAGGCAGTGTGGCGCTGGCCCAGCGCGAGCCGCGATCCTCCATGATCAAGCTCGCTCAGAATATGTCGGGGGCAACCCCGGTGGCCAACGTGTCGGGAATCGGGACGAAGGCGGTCCGCGGTCAGGACTTTATCAACACGGTAGGTGTAAATACCCACATCCCCTATACCGACAGCAGCTATGCGGACATCGACAAGGTGCTTGAAGCGCTCCGATATCTCGGCGTCGGCAACCTGCGCGATGCAGTCCCGGATCCATCGCTGGCCGGAGGCGGGGGATCGCATTTCGGACCCTTTGCGACCGCCGGTTTCAAATTCGATTTCGTCGTCGCGTCCAACCTGCCGCTGACGAAGATCCTGTCCCTCCTCGACGATTTCGCCAGGATCCACCCACGCGCGATCACGTCCGTCGAAGGCCCCAATGAGGTCAACAACTGGCCCGTCACCTATAACGGACAAACGGGGCCTAATGCGGCAATCGAATATCAGAACGATCTCTACAAGGGCGTCAAAGCCAGCCCGTCGCTCGACAACGTGCCGGTTTACAATTTGACATCCTGGCCGGAATTGTTCGGCCAGTCCGACGTCTACAATGCGCACATCTACCCGCCGAAAGGCGAGCAGCCGGGCGTGCACGTCAAGAACGTTGTGGATCAGGCCAATCGCCTGGATCCGAAGCGCGCGGCTGCCATCACCGAGGTCGGGTACTACACGCTCCCGGGCAAGGGCACATGGGGTGGGGTCGATGAGCCGACCCAGGCGAAGCTGTTGCTCAACCTGATTCTCGATGCCGTCGATACGGGCGTCGCGAAGGTCTATCTGTATCAGCTCCTGGACGCTTACCCTGATCCGGCGTCGAGCGAGATGGAGAAGCATTTCGGCCTGTTCGATATCGGCTATCGCCCCAAGCCGGCGGCTACTGCGATCCGCAATCTCATCCAAACGGTATCTGCGAAGGGTCGCGGGGGCGCCGCACGCGACACGGAGTTGCCGAAGCTGACGGTGTCTTCGGGTGAACTCGAGATCAAACACCTCCTCGTGGAGGGTGATGGTGGTCTGGCGACCCTCATCCTGTGGGATGAGAGGCCGATCTGGGACAGCGAGAAGAACACGCCTCTGACAGTGACGCCCGTCACCGTGACGGTGGACAGCGAAGCGGATCTGCCCGCGACGAAGATCTTCGATCCGACCGCAGGTGCCGAGCCTGTTCAGACGCTCGATAACGCCAGGTCGGTGAAGGTCCCTTTGCAGGGGTATCCGAAACTGATCCAGTTCCGGACCCGGTAGCTCGCGCGCCATCGTGACACGACGTTCGGAACAGAACCTGCCCGGCCGGCGTGGGCGCTTCCCACGCGGCTGGGCGATGAGGCGCTGCTGCGGGAACGGAGGTGGCATGAGCTGGGCGGTCCGAAGACGCCTTCCGCGCTTCAGACCGTGACGCCGGATCGGGCCGCGACGGCACCTGTCGAGGGTCCACAGCCCGTGGGCTGAGACGCCCACCCTCAGACGCGATATTTGCCGTTGCGCTTCACGAGCACGCGGGTTCCGACGGGTACGCGTTCGTAGAGGTCGGCGATGTCCTCGTTCAGCATCCGGACGCATCCCGACGAGAGTTGCTCCCCGATGCTCCACGGCTCGTTGGTCCCGTGGATCCGGAACAGGATGTCGCGGTTGCCCTGGTAGAGGTACAGGGCACGGGCACCGAGCGGATTGTCGAGGCCGCCTTTGCGGGTCCGCGGCAGATCGGGATTGAGCGCAACCATGGTGGTGGTCGGGCTCCAATTGGGCCAGACGCCCTTGCGGCCGACCCGGGCTTCGCCCTTCCAGGAGAAGCCGGCCTTCCCGACGCCGACCCCGTACTGCATCGCGGTGCCATCCGCCTGCACCAGCATGAGCTGCCGCTTGTCGATGTCGACGACGATCGTCCCCGGTTGCTCCGGTCCGTTGTAGCTGACCTGTTGGCGGCGGTACTTCGGATCCAGGCGGTCCGTGTCGACCAGGGGAATGTCGAAGGGTTTGTCGGGCTTGGCCCCGACGTACCAAGCCGCCTCGTCATCCTGCGCGACCTGCATGGACCTGGTCTGGCAGGCGGCCAGCGGCGCGATCGCAACGAGGGCGAGCATAACCCGCGAGAGGGTCGCCCCGAACCTCGGTATCGGGCGTTGATCGGCGTTCATCAGGTGCGTCATGCGGTGTCCGATCATCCGGACATGCGTATCGTCATCCCGCCCGTGACGATGTAGCTTTTCCGCCGCAGCAAGCCCGGGCCGGGCGCCTCACGCAGCCACGATTGCGCCCTAATTCAGATTGGCAGCCCAGCGCTGCGGAGGCCCGCGCGGAGCGAACGATGCCTGAAACCGAGACACTTCCCGTTGAGGCGGCCGTCGCAGCCGCCGGATCGCTCAGCCCCGCGATCCACCTCGACCATTGCGTGATCCACGTAAGCGACTGTGCCCGGTCGAACGCCTTCTACCGCGACGTCGTGGGCGCCGAGATCATCGAGCGGAGCGGCGGCTACGCGTATCGGTTCGGCGGCGTGCAGCTCAATTGCCACGGACCCGGCGTCAACCCGAAGATGGTGGCGGCACAACCGGTTAGGCCGGGCAACAGCGATCTCTGCTTCCGATGGTCCGGGGCGATCACGGACGCGATCGCGCATCTGGAAACGCTGGGCGTGCCGGTGGAACTCGGCCCCGTGGACACGTTCGGAGCGGCCGGGGCCGGCGTCAGTGTCTATTTCCGGGATCCGGACGGGTCTCTCCTGGAGTTCATCACCTATCCGGCGCCGTGATGATGCGGAGAGTCGCTCAGCCGCGGCTCTCGGCGAGGGCCTGGTTGGTCTGTTCCAGCCGCAAGGCGAGCACGCGCATCAGGGCGATACTGATCTGTGGAAACTGTGCCAGCAATTCGAGGAACACGCCGCGGTCGATGCGCAGGGCGGTCACTGCTGTTTCCGCCGTGACCGTGGCCGATCGGGGTTGCTCGGCGAGGATGCCCATCTCGCCCACCAGGGCGTCCTGGCCGAGCAGCGCCAACCGGACCGGACCGGCCGGACCATCGATGCTGACCTCCGCATTCCCCTTGAGGATCACGTAGGCCGCATCCGCCACATCGCCCCGGGCGAAGAAGCGTTGCCCGGGCTCAAAATGCACGCGCTCGCTGGTGAAGGCCAGGAGCTTCAGGCGCGCCGGCTCCACCTCGCGGAACAGCGGCACCTGCTTCAGGGAGGAAACCTCTGTGTCGAGGGTCATACCGGGGCTCCGCGGCGGCTCTGAAGCCCAGGACGGTGGGACCGGACGGGCTCGCCCATCCATGCGATTCATCCTACGCTTGTCCAGCCCTGCCCGGCTTTTCGGCCACGCCACCGTGATGGTCGTCGCTCTGGGGTTGGCGAACGCACCGGCCCGCGCCCGATTGGTTCAGGCCGACTTGGCCCGGGTCGCGGTGGCACCGCCCCCCGGTGCCCGCGCCCCGCTCGACCTCGCCGCCACGGACGCAGGCACCGGGCAGATGGTGACGCTGGGGAGCGTCATCGCGGGCCGACCGGTCCTGCTGCTGCCCGTCGATTACACCTGCGGCAACGTCTGCGACCCCATGGTGTCGATGTCGGTGGATGCCCTGGCTTCAACAGGACTCGCGCCGGACGATTACGCCCTGGTGCTGATCGGCATCGATCCACGAGATGATGCCGCGGCTGCACGCCGCATGCTGGCCGAGACACTGGGCGATCGCGCCGCCACCGTGCGCCCGCGGGCGCTGATCGTCTCGGATACGGCGCTGAGCCGCATCACGGCCGCCCTCGGCTACACGGCGATCTACGATGCCGGGACCGACAGCTTCGCTCATCCTGCCGCCGCGCTGCTGCTTGCCGGCGACGGCCGGGTGGCCCGGGTTCTCTCGCCGCTGGCGCTCACCGGACGGGACCTCCGCTTGGCCCTCACCGAGGCCGGGAACGGCCGCATCGGAGGCTTGGCGGACCGCCTCACCCTGCTGTGCTACGGCTACGATGCCGCACGCGGAGTCTACACGCCGCTGATCCAGCGGATCCTGACCGTTGCGGGAGTCATGACGATCCTGGCGATCGGCCTCCTCATCGTCGGGCTGACTCGCCATACGCGGAGGCGAGCCACCTGACGCGATCTCGGTCAGCGTTTCGTCGACAGCCCCAGCTCGCCGGGCTTCGGTGCCTCGCGCTTGGGACTGGCATTGAGATGAGGCGAATCGACCGGCTCTTCTCGGGTCGTCGGCGTCGCAGAATCCTCCGGCGCGGGCATCGGCGGGAGGGGCGGCGTGTTGGGATGCGGCGCCGGAACATCGCTGCCGGCCTCTTTCACCATGTTGCGATTCGTCATGTGTACGCTGGTCCTTATCGTGGCCGTGGGGCGGGACAGGTTGCGCTGAGCTACCGGGCGGCCTTCAAGGCATCCGCCGACCGCCGCTCCCGCATCGATGCAGGTCGATCTGCGACCAACGCCGCGGACAACACCCTGGTTGCCGTAAAGCTTGACTGCAGGAAGCTTGACCAGGTCTGGGCAGAGGAACCTTGGTTATTGCTGAAGGTTGTTGCGAGGTGAAGCGAAGCCTGAGGAGGAACTGATGGCATCCGGGAATTCGACCTCGAAGCGGGGCTTTGCCTCGATGGACTTGGAGCGGCAGCGCGAGATCGCCAGCAAGGGCGGACGCAGCGTGCCGGCCGAGAAGCGCTCCTTCTCGCAGGATCGCGAACTTGCCTCGACGGCGGGTCGCAAGGGTGGACAGTCGACGGGTACCGGCCGGGCCGAGTGAGGCCATTCCGTAACCGTTCCGCGTAGCGGCGCCGCGTCCTCAGGACCGGCGCCGTTTCTATGTAATCGTCTTTCCGAATTCCCAGCACTGCACGCCAACGCCGAAAGGGCCCCGCCGCGTCGGCAGAACCCTTTTCGATCAGCGTAACAGAGTCGGAGTCAGGAGATGCAGCGACCGGGGGTCATGCGCCGGGCCTCGGGACCCACCAGGGAACTCAGCGCGGTTTCGCAACCCTCGCGGACGAAACGGCGGCCCGGCTGTTTCAGAATCGGCTTGATGCCGAGATCCTGTGCTTCACTGGCGGTCGGGCCGCCGTGCCCATCCATCTTCTGGACACCGGCAACCCGCGTCGGGCTGATCGCCAGCGAGACCGGGCGCATGCCGGGCAGCGGCGCCGGCGCAAGTTGAGCCACCGGCACCAGGGGCACCCAGCGATCGGCCGTCTCGCGCACGACGGGCTGTAGCAGCACGGTCAGGAGAGCGGCGGGAGCACTCACGCCCAGGATGAAACCAGACCGCAACATTGCCCCGACCTCATTGCGAGAGCTTGACAGGATGTTTCAATAACGCGTTCCGCAATCGCAGGTTCCTAAACTATCGCGTGTCTTGGAATGCTGAGTATTCGAACCCACAACGGTTGTTGGTGCGGCGGCGCACCCACGCTGTCCACAACCATCCCCTGTGCCATTGATGCCACGATCGCCAGAAAAGTGCGTTTTTTGGAACCCAGCAGCGCGATGACCGTTCTCCCTGCACCCGGCCACCTGGTCCTCCCCCGCATTCCCCTTGTGCATCGGCCGGAACCTCTTCGACGGGCTGGAGCTTTCTCCGGCCCGTTTTTTTATGCGCAGCCGGCACCCCATTCAGACAACAAAAAACCCCGGCTCTCGCCGGGGTCGATGTAACTGCTGATGCTTCGATCCGCGCCCCTCGCGGGGCCCAGGCAGCCTCGACCTAAGCGGTCTTGGCTTCCCGCCGACGGGCCGTCTGCTGGAAGAACAGCGCCTGGCTGATCACCGCGGAGACATTGGCGGGCTGGAACGGCTTGGCGATCAGGAAGGCCGGCTCCGGCCGCTCGCCGGTGAGGAATCGCTCCGGATAAGCGGTTATGAAGATCACCGGCACTTCGAAGGTCTTCAGCAGGTCGTTGACCGCATCGAGTCCGGACGACCCGTCCGCGAGCTGGATATCGGCCAGGATCAGACCAGGGCGCTTGCCACCCTCGCCGGCGATCTTGACCGCCTCCGTCCGCGTCCGGGCGACGCCGATGACATTGTGACCCAGGCCCTCGACCAGCGCCTCAAGATCCATCGCGATGAGCGGCTCATCCTCGATGATCAGGATCTCGGTCGCCATGTCGGCGGCAAGCTCGCGACCAGCCTCATCAACGAGATCGCGAACCTCCGAGACGTCGACGCCCAGGATGATCGCCGCGTCCTCCTCGGAGAAGCCCTCCAGGCACGACAGCAGGAACGCCTGGCGCGGCAGTGGCGTGATCTGGCCGAGGCGGACCTCGGCGGGAAGATCGTGCTGAACCTGCTCGCCGCGACCGTTCACCGAGAGCGAATTCCAGATCCGGGTGAAGACCCGGAACAGGTCGGCTTTGATGTTGGTGCTCCGGCCCAGCGTGTCCGGTTCGTTGACGAGGGTCTCCAGGGTAGCGGCGACATACGCGTCACCGGCCACTTGGCTCCCCGTGAGCGCGCGCGCATAGCGGCGCAGGTACGGCAGGTGCTGTACCACGAGTTGCGATGTCGACATTCGATCCCCTGTGCCTCGCCGTGTTGCCCGGCCGCGATTGCCCGGTCGGTGACCGATGGCGTGCCGGGGCCGGCATTCTGTCCTGCGCAGCTTTCCGCCCAACGCGGACGCCCGCACTCCGTTCCACCCCCCGCGGAACCGATCCCTTCGGGCAGGCGTTGCCGGCGCAGCCATGGCGTATGTCGAGCCGCAGCACAATGTGGCCGGGCCAAGTTCGGCAACAAGGGGCGTGTGGATGGCCGATGAGGGGAAGGAGGCAGGTCTTCGTGTGCCTGAAGTGCACGGAAGCACTGCTTCGACGCACGATGCACCCGGCCAGGACCGCTCGACGGGACAGACTGCAGGCGCGTCCCAGGCTCAACCCCGCGGCGGCCTCAGCGAACAGACCCGCAATCGCCTCGCGACGCAGTTGCGCGCGATGTACGATACGATGACCCAACAGCCGGTGCCTGACCGGTTTGCCGAACTCATAGCGAAGCTCGACAGCGGCGAGCACGGCAAGCCATAGTACCAAGGTTGGAGGCTAGCCGTCCGCGCATGCGCTCAGAAGCAGGTCCATTAAAAAAGCCGTCACTTGGGGCGACGGCCTTGTTGCTTTTTAGCGCCAGCCCCAGGTCAGGGCTGGCGATTATCGACACGTCGTCAGAGTGTCGGCGAGCGCCCGCGCATCAGGCCGATCACAGCCGAGATCGCGAACAGGACAATCGCCACGAAGAACACCAGCTTGGCGGCTTCCATTGCCGTGCCGGCGATGCCGCCGAAGCCGAGCAGCGCGGCGACGAGGGCAACCACGAGAAAAGTTACGGCCCAACCGAGCATCGTTCGTATCCCTCGAAAGTATCAACGCGGGCGGGCCGCGTCGTTCTGAACACAAAAACGCCAAGGTTTTGCTCTGGTTCCGCCGTTTCGACAAAGTCCGATGTGGACGGCACGGGCGTTTTGCCCGGGCGCGACAATCAGCAACGGAACGGTGCAGGCTGGGTAGCGTTCGAAGAGTAGGTCCACCGGTTCGATTCGGGATCCGTAATGCTGCAAGCTGCGAAGAACGCCGTTCGAGTGAAGGTGGCCGCGATGCGAGCCGGTGTAGCGGCTGCAGGCGATGCCGTACGCGCCGCGGTGATCGGGCTCGTTCCGGCCCCTGCACCTGTCCTCGTGCCGGTGCGGGTGCGCAACCGCCGATCCGGCCAGTTCGGCTGACCGGACGATCCTGACTTCGCCGGACTAAACGGCCGACCGGGGGACGTGACCCGAACGACTCTACTGAGACATCGCCGAGGATCGTGGCTCGGCGGTGTTGCAACGCCCTTGGGTGACGTTCAAAAAACCCCGAACCAACGTGCGGGGCAGCGATGGCGGTTGCGGACGAGAGCAGACTGACCCTCGACCCTGCAATGCCCGTCCCCGGGCGGCTGGAGACCGTCACGCAGTTGATCCGGCGACGGATCGCTCCGAATGGCGGTCCATTCACGGCGAGCGGCACCTGCACCTACGTGATCGGGGTGGGTGAGGTCGCGGTCCTCGATCCCGGCCCCGACGATCCGGCGCATATCGACGCGCTGCTCGCGGACCTGACCGGCGAACGGATCACCGCGATCGTCGTCACCCACACCCATCGGGATCACTCGCCGGGCGCGCGGCTTCTCGCGGCGCGCACCAGCGCGCCGATCGTCGGATGCGGCCCGCATCGCGCGGCCCGGGCCGTGTCGGAGAGCGAGGTCCCGCGGCTCGACGCCAGCGCCGACCGCGCCCACGCCCCGGACCGGGTCATGGTGGAGGGGGACCTCGTCTCGGGCCCGGGCTGGACCCTGGCGGCTGTCGAGACCCCAGGCCACACCATGAACCACCTCGCCTTCGCGTTGCCGGAGGCGCAGGCCTTGTTCTCGGGCGATCACGTCATGGCCTGGTCCACGACCATCGTGGCACCGCCGGACGGCGCAATGCGGGCCTATATGGCGTCGCTGGAGAAGCTGCGCGGACGCGACGAGACGGTCTACTGGCCCGGCCATGGCGGCCCGGTCCGCGAGCCGGCCCGCTTCCTCCGCGGGCTGGCCTGTCATCGTCGCCAGCGCGAGGCCGCGATCCGGGCGCGACTCTCGGACGGCGACACCGGCATCGCGCAGATCGTCGCGGCGATTTACCGGAACCTCGATCCGCGCCTGCGCGGCGCGGCGGCTCTGTCGGTCTTTGCCCATCTCGAGGATCTGGTCGGGCGCGGGCTGGTGGCGACCGACGGGGCGCCGCAGCTCGACGGCACCTTTACGCCGGCTTGAGCCGCGCCGGACCGGACTG
Organism: Methylobacterium sp. GC_Met_2; assembly: GCF_026540795.1. Taxonomy (NCBI): domain Bacteria; kingdom Pseudomonadati; phylum Pseudomonadota; class Alphaproteobacteria; order Hyphomicrobiales; family Methylobacteriaceae; genus Methylobacterium; species Methylobacterium sp. GC_Met_2. The sequence continues at coordinate 52,381 of NZ_JALNUM010000022.1, read as the reverse complement.
GATCATTTCATCGCGAGGGCGAGGTTGGCGACGTCGTCGAGATAGGTGCGGATCCGGTCGGCATTGCCGCCGAAGTCGCGCCCGCCGAGCCGGGACGCCGAGCGTACGTCGATCCGCGCTCCGTCAGCGCGGGGGCGGATGCGGACGGTCACATCGTCGGGCAGGTTGAGCACGAGGCCGCGCGCCACGGCCTCGATCCGACCGTTGCCGGTGCGACCGCCCGGCCGGATCGCCTCGACGATCTGCCAATGGCGCTTCAGCGCGGCCTGACGGGCCAGTTCGAATGCAGCGTCGGCGCCGATATCGAGGGTCAGCGGGGCGATCTGCGGATAGGCGTCCCGCTGCCGCTCGCGCAGGGATGGGCTCGGATCTGGCGGATACCGGCCGCTGCGAGCCGCGAATGCCGCGCGCGAGCGCGAGAAGGCGGGCGGATTGTCGATATCGGTGGTGACGTCCGACAGGGCCGGCAGCCGCAGGCCACGAAGCCCGCGATAGGCGGGATAGCCCAGCACCACGAGCGCCAAAATCAGCCCTGCCAGGGCGGCGCCGAAGCCGCGCGCACCCTCGCGCCAGACCCGCACGAACGCGAACACCGCCGCGACGATCGCGGCCAGCGCGACCGCGAGCCCGGCCAACAAAGCGACGAGCGCAGCGTCCGTGTCGGCGCGCGGGTCCCGAATCAGGATCAGGGCGATCCCGGTGGCCACGATGGAGAACACGGCAAGGCGCTGGGCCAGCGGCCCGGCGCGGGTGACGGGTTCCTCGATGAGCAGACGACGCATGGCACTCATGGTTGGGGTTCGCGGCCCGATCCTAGAGCTTGGCCGTGCGCGACGCCATCGCGACGCGATCGAAAGCGCCCTTCACCGACGTGATCGCGGAACACGGCGGAGAACCAGGAAACCCCGGAACGGCCGTCGGACCTGCCCTCTCAGATGGAGCTTGCTGCATGGGGCCACCCGATGCCTCTGTCACGCTATGCCGTAGCGTGCTCCGGAAGCAAACTCACGGTGCGTACGCGCGGGCATTCACCGGCAGGTCCTGCGCACCGGCGGCCAGGCCCTGCAGGTCAGGCGGTCCGAAGGCTGCCGGCGACGCTCCCTCCCCCGCCTGGGCGGCCGCATCCGGGCCCTCGACATGGGCAGCGGTCCGGACGGCCGGGGCAGTCCACGGCCCCGACACCGCGAACAGCAGGCCGCGGGACGGATCGGCTGGACTGCGCAGGGCGAGATCGCCCTGGAGATCGAGCCGCCGCCCCGGCAGCGAAACGTGCCCGCGCACGTTCGCGCCGATGTTCGGCCCGAGCAGCCCGGCCTCGACGATCTCGCCGACCCCGTCCGTGAACCGGACCGTGACGGCGGCGCGCTCGATGGCCGTCCGGCCGTTGCGCCGCGCGAGCGCCCCGGGGGCCACAGTGCCGTTGCGGTGGACGACATCAGCGAGATCGAGGCCGGTGATCGCCCCGCTCGCGACAGTGACGGCGGCCCGGCCTCCGAGATGCGCGAGCAACGCCACCGTGTCGCGGCCGCTGGCCTCGAGGTTGAATTGACCCTGAGCTGGGCCAACCAGCCAACGCGCGCCGCCGATCCCGCCCAGCAGACCGCCGAGATCGATCCGGTCGAGGCTACCCTGCAGCCGCATTTCGGTCTCGGCCGGGTCGGCGCCACGCGCGAGCGTCACGCGGCCCTTGACCAAGCCATCCTGGATCCGCGCCCGGTTCACTGCGATTTCGAGCGCGCCATCCCGCACCAGAACGCTGGCCGCGAGATCCTGAACCGCGACAGATCCGGCTTGGCCTGCGGCGGCCGAAAGGCGCAGATCGAGATCGCCCCCGGTCATCGGAGCCAAGGCCAGTGGCACGGGGCCGGATCCAAGAAGCTGCGCGGCGTCATCCGCCAGGGGGCCCAGGTCGAGCGTCTCGGCGGCGAGCGTCGCCTGCACCGAGAGGCGCGGAGCGGGGCCGGGCCCCAGCGCGACGGCGCCCGCGCCCTCCAGCATGCTCCGACCGAGCCCGAGCTGCAGGCGGGTCCAGGATACGGATCGGTCCGTCGACTCGAACAGGCCGGCGAGCGAGAACACTCCGGCGAGCGGCGACAGGGGGACCTTCAGGCCGACCCAGGCCAGGCTTTCCGGCAGGGATCGGGTCTCGCCGCGCATTTGCCCGGCCAGACTGGGCCATCCGGACCCCGACACGGACAGCTCCACCGTACCGTCGATCGCGAGGCTACCGTTCGGCCACGTGACCGCGCCGGTGATCGGGCTGCGCCGGCCGAGAACGACGTCGTTCGGGCGGACATGCGCGACTGTGAACTGTGTCGGCACGTCCCGCCACGTCAGACGCGCGCTACCTTCGGCGGACGCGCTCCAGGACGGCCACGACAGGTCGAGGTCGATGTCCCGGGCCGTGTCATCCCCGGTGCGTCCGCCGGTCACGGTGAGCCGGGTGGGATGGGGCGTCGCGCCGGATCGGGCCCGCTCGGCGAGGCGCGCGAGGACACCGCTCCACGCCGCTTCTCGCCCGGACAGGATTCCCCCCGCGAGATGCAGGCCGCCGGCCGCCGCGCGACCGGTCAGGAGGCCGATGGGATCGAGATCGATGCCCAGGCGCCCCTCGTCCACCAGGGGCGGACCGCCCCCGTCACTGGTGATGCGCACACGTTCGAAGCTGAGCTTGGGCAGGGGCAGCGGCGTCAGATGGGCCGGACCCGCAACGCTCAGGGTCAGACCGTAATTCTCGAACGCGCGCCCCGCGAAGGCCTGCGCGCGATCGCTATCGATCGGCCAGTCGTGCAGGCCGAGCCCGACGGCGACGAGAGTCACGGGAACGAGGAGGACGATCGGGCGACGCAGCGACATCTGACTCTGAACGGGACCGCGGATGCGGCCGAAGCCGGGTGCCACGCCAGCTCGCCGAGCCGCCACGGCCCAGCAGGGACTGCATGTCGAGACGATTGTTTAGCGTCCGCGACGGGATTTGTCTGCTGGCCTTGCGTGGGGGCCTCGCGCCGGCACCGGCGCCAGCTCGCACGCAACCGGCGTTACGGATCGCCCGGGAGCGTACGGGCTCACGCGGTGCAGCACTGGATTTCGCTCCCGGAATCGGGAACAGCAGGCGCTGAGGAAACGCGCGCTTCGCGGATGTAGCCCAGGTGCGGCCGGTCGCGGCCGGCGTGGAAAGGACGTTTCGATGAAGAAGGTCTACACGGATGCCGCCGCTGCCTTGGCGGGCCTCCTGCGTGACGACATGATGGTGATGTGCGGCGGCTTCGGCCTGTGCGGCATCCCGGATGAGCTGATCGAGGCGGTCCGCCTCTCGGGCGTCAAGGGTCTCACGGTCGTCTCGAACAATGCCGGCATCGACGGGGTCGGCCTCGGCAAGCTCCTCGACACGCGGCAGGTCGCCAAGATGATCTCGTCCTATGTCGGCGAGAACAAGGAGTTCGCCCGCCAGTACCTCGGCGGGGAGCTGGAGATCGAGTTCAACCCGCAGGGCACGCTGGCCGAACGCATCCGTGCGGGCGGCGCCGGCATTCCGGCCTTCTTCACCAAGACCGGCGTCGGCACCAAGGTCGCCGAGGGCAAGGAGGTGCGGGAGTTCGACGGCGAGCCCTACGTGATGGAGCGCGGCCTGTTCGCCGACCTCGCCCTGGTCCACGCCCATACGGGCGACACCGAGGGCAACCTCCGCTACCGGATGACCGCCCGCAACTTCAACCCGATGATGGCCACCGCCGCCAAGATGACGGTGGCGCAGGTGGAGCACCTCGTGAAGCCGGGCGAAATCGAGCCGGATACGATCCACACGCCGGGCATCTTCGTGAAGCGCATCATCGACGTGGGCGTGCGCGACAAGCGCATCGAGCAGCGCACGACGCGCAAGCGCGGCGACAGCACCCCGGCCGCGGCGGCCGGCGGCGGCACCCACTAGTCACACGCTTCTCTCCTCCCCCGGCGATCCCGGGCTTGCCCGGGATCGCTCAAGCTTGCGGGGAGGGGAAAGCCAGATCCGGCCGCGCGTGAGCGCACCACGCTATCAGGAGACCATCATGGCCTGGACCCGTGAGCAGATGGCGGCGCGCGCCGCCAAGGAACTGCAGGACGGCTTCTACGTGAACCTCGGCATCGGCATTCCGACGCTGGTGTCGAACTACATCCCCAACGGGATGTCGGTGCAGCTGCAATCCGAAAACGGGATGCTCGGCATGGGTCCCTTCCCCTACGAGGGCGAGGAAGACCCGGACCTGATCAATGCCGGCAAGCAGACCATCACCGCCCTGCCGACCACCAGCTACTTCTCCTCGGCCGAGTCCTTCGGGATGATCCGCGGCGGGCACATCAACCTGTCGATCCTCGGCGCCATGCAGGTGGCCGGCAATGGCGACCTCGCCAACTGGATGATCCCCGGCAAGATGGTGAAGGGGATGGGCGGCGCCATGGACCTCGTGGCGGGCGTCAAGCGCGTCGTCGTGGTGATGGAGCACGTCGCCAAGAACAAGGACGGCACGGAGAGCGCCAAGCTGCTCGAGGCCTGCGACCTGCCGCTGACCGGGACCCAGGTGGTCGATCTCGTGATCACCGATCTCGGCGTGTTCGAGATCGACAAGAAGGGCGACGGCGGGATGACACTCGTCGAGCTCGCCGACGGCGTCACCGAGGACGAGATCCGCAGCAAGACCGAAGCGGATTTTTCGGTAGCCCTGAAAGGCTGATCCGCCAATGCTCGGCGCGCGTTGCCGCCGAGCAGTCTTCGGCATGTCAGCGGCCCGCCCGACGCGTCCCGTCGCGCGGGCCGTTTCGTTTTACATGGGCGGGGTCAGGCCATCCTTGCCGACCGCCACCAGCTTGCCCTCGGCCTTGCTGCCGTCCTTCGCCACGACGGCGAAGACCTTGGAACCCGGCGTCAGGATCGCCTTGTCGGCCGGCTGGAAGGCAACGATCGGTGCCGAGGCCGGCACGACGATCTCCTTGGAGCCGTCCTTGCCGTAGCTCACCGTCAGGGTGCGCTCGCCGCCGGTGGCCGCCTTGTCGGCCTTCACGGTGCCGTTGGTCATCGCACTCTTGACCTTCGGGGCGTTCGACGACTCGGCCTTGACGGTGCCGTTGGTCATCGCGCTCTTCACCTTGGCGCCGGCACCCGCGGTCTGGTCGGTGATCGAATCCCAGCCGTAATGGCCCTCGCCGGTCCCACGCATCGCCTCGGGGAACAGCACCACCTCCAGGGCGGTCATCGGGTTCTCGCCCTTGGTGGCGGTGCCGATGAAGACACCGTCCTTGATCTGATCGAGGCTCGACGGGACCACCCAGGCGAACTTGGCGCCGGAGACATCGACGGTCTCGGACTTGCCGTCGTCGGTCTTGATCGTGACTGTGTTGCCATCGGTCTTGTCGATGGTGCCGCGGACGCGCTCGACCTGCGCGGCGAAGGCAGCGCTCGACAGCAGGGCTGTCAGGCCGGCGGTAACGAGGGTCTTGCTGAGGTGCTTCATCGAAGTCCCATTCCGGATTCAGGACCCGGGTTATGGTGCGTTGCGCGCGCCAAACAAGGTTGCGCGCAAGTGAAATGCTTCGGCTTGAGTAACAAAAAAGGCGGCGCCAGTCCGGCGCCGCCTCGTATCGCGTGACGGGGCGGCCCTGGGGCCGCCGACGGATCAGGCCGCCAGGGTACGCAGCACGTAGGGCAGGATGCCGCCGTTGCGGAAGTATTCCAGCTCGTCGAGCGTATCGATCCGGCAGGTGAGCGGCACCTCCTTGACCGAGCCGTCGGCGGACTTGACCTCCGCGATCAGCGTCTGGCGCGGCTTCAGCTCACCGGACAGGCCCTTGATGCTGACAGTCTCGTCACCCTTGAGGCCGAGCGAGTCCCAGGAGGTCTCGCCCTGGAACACCAGCGGCACCACGCCCATGCCGACGAGGTTCGAGCGGTGGATGCGCTCGAAGCTTTCGGCCACCACGGCGCGGACGCCGAGAAGCTTCGTGCCCTTCGCCGCCCAATCGCGCGACGAGCCGGTGCCGTATTCCTTGCCGGCGAAGATAACGAGCGGCGTGCCTTGCTCGGCGTATTTCTGCGCCGCATCGTAGATGAACATCTTCTCGCCCGAGGGCTGGAAGAGCGTCCACCCGCCCTCGACCACGTTGCCCGTCTCGTCCCGCACCATCTGGTTCTTGATGCGGATATTGGCGAAGGTGCCCCGCATCATCACCTCGTGGTTGCCGCGCCGCGTGCCGTACTGGTTGAAGTCCTGCACGCGCACCTGATGCGACTGCAGATACGCACCGGCCGGCGAGGCCGCGCGGATGTTGCCCGCGGGCGAGATGTGGTCGGTGGTGATCGAGTCGAGGAACAGGCCGAGAATCCGGGCGTCCGCGATGTCCTCCACCGGCTTCGGGGTCTTCTCCATACCGACGAAGTAGGGTGGGTTCTGCACGTAGGTCGAGCCCGGGTTCCACGCGAAGGTCTCGGCCTCCGTGACTTCGACATCCTTCCAGTTCTGATCGCCGCTGAACACGTCGGCGTAGCGCGACTTGAACAGCGCCGAGGTGATGTTCTCCTCGATGAACTGCTGCACCTCGGCCGAGGACGGCCAGATGTCCTTCAGGTAGACCGGCTTGCCATCGGCATCGTGGCCCAGCGGCTCGGTGGTGATGTCGATCTGCATCGAGCCGGCCAGCGCGTAGGCCACCACCAGCGGCGGCGAGGCGAGGTAGTTCGCCCGCACGTCGGGGTTCACGCGGCCCTCGAAGTTGCGGTTGCCCGAGAGCACCGCCGCGGCGACGACGTCGTTGTCGTTGATCGCCTTGGAGATCGCCTCCGGCAGCGGGCCGGAATTGCCGATGCAGGTGGTGCAGCCGAAGCCGACAAGGTTGAAGCCCAGCGCGTCCAGGGGCTCCTGCAGGCCGGACTTTTCGAGATATTCGCCGACCACCTGTGAGCCGGGCGCGAGGGAGGTCTTCACCCACGGCTTCGAGCGCAGGCCCTTGGCGACGGCATTGCGGGCCAGCAGGCCTGCGCCGATCATCACCGAGGGGTTCGACGTGTTGGTGCAGCTCGTGATCGCGGCGATCACCACGTCACCGTGCCCGATGTCGAAGTTGGTGCCCTCGACGGCATAACGGCGCGCGAGATCGGCGGCCTTCTTGAACTCGGTCTCCATCGAGGCCGCGAAGCCCGGCTTGGCGCCGTCCAGCAGCACCCGGTCCTGCGGACGCTTCGGCCCGGCGAGCGAGGGCCGGACCTCGCCCATGTCGAGCTCCAGCGTGTCGGTGAAGACCGGATCAGGGGTCTGGGCGTCGCGCCACATGCCCTGCGCCTTCGCGTAGGCCTCGACCAGGGCGATCCGGTCGTCAGAACGGCCGGTGACCTTCAGGAAGTCGATGGTCTTCTGATCGACCGGGAAGAAGCCGCAGGTCGCGCCGTACTCAGGCGCCATGTTGGAGATCGTGGCCCGGTCGGCGACCGCCATGTCGTCGAGGCCGGGGCCGTAGAACTCCACGAACTTGCCGACCACGCCCTTCTTGCGCAGCATCTGGGTGACGGTGAGCACGAGATCGGTGGCGGTGGTGCCCTCGGGCAGCTTGCCCGACAGCTTGAAGCCCACGACCTCGGGGATCAGCATCGACAGCGGCTGGCCGAGCATCGCCGCCTCGGCCTCGATGCCGCCGACACCCCAGCCCAGCACCGCCATGCCGTTGACCATGGTGGTGTGCGAATCGGTGCCGACCAGCGAATCCGGGTAGGCCACGTCGGATCCGTCCTCGGACTTGGTCCAGACGGTCTGCGACAGGTATTCCAGATTCACCTGGTGGCAGATGCCGGTGCCCGGGGGCACGACGGAGAAGTTGTCGAAGGCCGATTGGCCCCACTTCAGGAAGGTGTAGCGCTCGCCGTTGCGCTGGTATTCCAGCGCGACGTTGTCGGCCAACGCTTTCGGGGTGCCGAACTCGTCCACGATCACCGAGTGGTCGATCACGAGGTCGACCGGCACCAGCGGGTTGATCTTCTGCGGGTCGCCGCCGAGCGCCACCATGGCGTCGCGCATGGCGGCCAGATCGACCACCGCGGGGACGCCGGTGAAGTCCTGCATCAGCACGCGGGCGGGGCGGAACGCGATCTCGACCTCGGCCTTGCCCTTCTGCTCGAGCCAGCCGACGGCGGCCGCGATATCGGCTTTCTTGACCGAGCGGTCGTCCTCGTAGCGCAGCAGGTTCTCCAGGATCACCTTCATGGAGAAGGGCAGCGCGGCGGCGGATGCGAGGCCGTTCTTCTCGGCCTCGGGGATCGAATAATACGTGTAGGTCTTGCCGCCGGCTTCGAGCGTCTGGCGGGCCTTGAAGCTGTCGAGTGATGGCACGGCTGGTTCTATCCTCGCTGCGGTTGTCGAACACGCACAGGCAAGACCTGCGCTACGAAGTTGTGTTCGGCCTGTGAGCGCCCAACGGGCGCGCGCCGCCCCGGGAGTGCCCGGGTAGGAGACGATGCGCGGGGGCGATTTGGACGCCCGTGATGCCGCGCGGCGCAGCCAAGCAGGGATATAGAACTTTTCGAATCTGGCCGCTACCGGGTTGCGATGACAGGTGCGTTTTCCTGTCGGGCGCGCGCCGTTGCAAGGGCGCGAACTCTCGCTCCACCGTGGAGGCTATCGACGTTCACTCAAGGAGCGCCGACGCGTTCTCCTCCCCCTTGCGGGGAGGAGTTGGAGGTGGGGGTGGCGCAGGAGGCACCATCACGCTCGATCCTGCACCACCCCCACCCCTGGGCCCTCCCCGCAAGGGGGAGGGAAAAGGCGTTCTTTTTCAGAGAGTTCTGTCTCGGAAATGTAAGCGCGGTACGGCCGGCGCCGTCACCCCTCCCCCGGCATGCCGCCCTTCGACAGCGCCTTCAGCCGATTCGGCTCGGCGGCGGCCTTGCGCAGGGAGGCGACGTTGGCGGCGGCTTCCGCGGGGCTCATGTCCCGGCGCAGGATCGCCTCGGCATCGGCGGTGCGGCCCTTCAGCCCCAGCACCAGGGCGAGATTCGCCCGCACCCGGGCATCGGCGCCGGGCTGGTCGGCGGCGAGCCGCAGGGTCTGCTCGGCCTGGTCGAGGTTCCGCGAGAGCGCGTAGGACAGGCCCAGGTTCGACAGCAGCGAGGGCTCGTTCGGCCGGATCTTGAGCGCGGCCTCGTAGAAGCCCTGCGCGCGCACCTGATCGCCGAGCTGGGCCGAAGCCGAGCCCTGGGCCGACAGGATGCGCCAATCGGGCGCGGCCGGGGAATGGGCATTGGCGAGCACATCGATCGCCTCGCGGTAGCGGCCGAGCTCGACCAGCGACTTGCCGTAGGCACCGAGCAGGAACGTGTCGCGCGGGTTGCGCAGGGCTGCCTGCTGCAGCACCGCCGAGGCTTGGCTGATCTGGTCGTTGGCGCGCAGAGCCCGCGCATACGCGACCGCCGCGCGGCCATCGTCGGGATTGGCGTTGAAGCGCTCGGCCAGGGCTTCGACGTTCTGTTGGGATGCAGCCGGGCGGTCGCCGATCGAGCCGGTGGTCTCGGGTCCCGAGGTGTTGCAGCCGGCCAGCCCCAGTGCCAACAGGGCCACCGCCAGGGTGGCGCGGCGTCCGGCCGGAATCTCGGGGCGGGCGATCCGGATCAGGGCGGTCATCATGGTACGCGTCGCCTCCGGGCAGACCGAGGGCGCGGGCCTGTGCTTCACCCCTCCGGCCGGCCGGTGATAGAGCGTTAACCCTAATCACCGGTTAAGCCCTCCAACCTGCAAGAGGCCCATGACCCAGGCCGCGTCCCCGTCAACGATCCCCACCCTCCTGCGCGGCGATGCGCCCTCCGTGCCGGTGACGCTCGTCACCACCGGATCGTGGAGCGCAGCGCAGGCAGACCTGGACCCGACCCAGCGTCGCTTCGCGGAGGCCCTCGGCTTCCAGCCGAAGGCGGGGAGCCTCGCCCTGCTGCCCGGCCCGGATGGCGGGATCGCCAGGGTCCTGTTCGGCCTCGGCGATCCGGAGGCGGCGGCCTATGACCGGCTGATCGTCGGCAAGCTGCCGGGACTGTTGCCGGAGGGCAGCTTCCGCCTGGAGAACGCCCCGGACCCTGCCGAGGCTGCTCTGGCGTGGCTGATGGGCAGCTACCGCTTCGGCCGCTACCGCGCTGGGAACGGCCCGAAGGCGCGGCTCGTGGCGCCGGCGGGCATCGACGCCGCCGAGGTGGAGCGGATCGCCGCCGCGGTGGCGTTCGGCCGCGACCTGATCAACACGCCCGCCAACGACATGGGGCCCGCCGAGATCGAGGCCGCCGCCCGGTCGCTCGCCGGGTGCCACGGTGCCTCGATCGCGGTCACGGACGGCGACGCGCTTGCCCGAGACTATCCCCTGATCCACGCGGTCGGCGCCGCCTCGCCGCGGGCGCCGCGTCTCATCGACCTGACCTGGGGACCGGAGGACGCGCCGCGCGTGACCCTCGTGGGCAAGGGTGTCGCCTTCGATACGGGCGGGCTCGACATCAAGCCGTCGTCCGCGATGCTGCTGATGAAGAAGGATATGGGCGGCGCCGCCGCGGCGTTGGCTGCCGCCGACATGGTGATGGGCTCAGGGCTCAAGGTCCGCCTGCGGGTGCTGATCCCCGCGGTGGAGAACGCCGTCGCGGGCAACGCCTTCCGCCCCGGCGACGTGCTGCCGAGCCGGGCCGGGCTCAGCGTGGAGATCGGCAACACCGACGCCGAGGGCCGGCTGATCCTCGCCGACGCGCTGGCGCTGGCCGAGGCGGAATCACCCGATCTGCTCCTCGATTACTCGACGCTGACCGGCGCGGCGCGGGTGGCGCTCGGACCAGACCTGCCGGCCTTCTTCACCGAGGACGAGGCCCTGGCGGCGTCGGTCGCGGAGGCTGGCCGGAGCGCCGCCGACCCGATCTGGCGGATGCCGCTGCACGCGCCCTATGCGAGCCTGCTCGATTCCAAGGTGGCCGATCTCAACAACGTCTCGGGCGGCCCGTTCGCGGGGGCGATCACCGCCGCCCTGTTTCTGCGCCGCTTCGCCCCCAACACGAAGGCGCACGGCCATTTCGACCTCTACGGCTGGAACCCCTCCGCCAAGCCCGGCCGGCCGGAGGGCGGCGAGGTCCAGACCGCGCGGCTCACCTACGCGTTGCTGAAGGCGCGCTACGGGCGCTGAACGGGCGGTCAGGCCAAGCCAACCAGCCGCAGCCCCACCCCCGCCCCGGCACAGAGCGCGAGGGTGGGCAGCGTCCCGGCGTGCAAGCGGAACACGGCGAGGATCGCCGCCAGCGTCAGCAGCAGCGCCGCCGGATCGAGGCTCGCCGGCACCGGCACGTCCAGGCGCAGCGGCCCGAGCGGCACCGTTTCGACCTGCCGGAACAGCGTCCGCAGCCCGAACCAGACCGCGAGGTTCAGGATCACCCCCGCCACCGCGGCGGTGATCGCCGAGAGCGCCCCCGCGAGGCGCCGGCTTTCGCGCAGGCGCCCGATCAGCGGCGCGCCGGCGAAGATCCACAGGAAGCAGGGCACGAAGGTCACCCAGGTGGTCAGCAACCCGGCGAGCGTCCCGGCGAGCAGCGGCGGCAGCGCCCCCGGCGCCCGGAACCCCGCCAGGAAGCCCACGAACTGCAGCACCATGATCAGAGGGCCCGGCGTCGTCTCGGCGAGGCCGAGCCCGTCGAGCATCTCGCCGGGCCTCAGCCAGCCGTAATGTTCCACCGCCTGCTGCGCCACGTAGGCGAGCGCCGCGTAGGCGCCCCCGAAGGTCACCAGCGCCATCTTGGAGAAGAACAGCGCCACCTGCCCAAAGACCGGCGGCACGCCGGGCACGAGCCAGAGCGCCGCCACCGGCACGAGCCAGAGCGCGAGCCAGAGCGCACCCATGCGCAGGGAGACCGCAGCGCCATCCCGCTCCCGCGGCAGCATCGCGGCGCCGATGAGGAAGCCGGCCTCGTCCGCCCCCGCCTCCTCGGCGGTCGCGTCGGGCCCGCGGCGCGCGAGCCCCAGCAGTCCCGCCGCGATCACCACCAGCGGGAACGGCACGGCCAGCACGAACAAAGCCGCGAAGGCGGCGAGCGCGACGAGCCGATCGGTCCGATTGCGCAAGGCGCGGCCGCCGAGGCGCCACAGGGCGTGCAGCACGATCGCCAGCACCGCCGCCTTCAGTCCGAAGAACAGGCCGGCGACCACGTCGACATGGCCGTACAGCACGTAGAGCCAGCTCAGCCCCATCAGGGCGAGGAGCCCCGGCAGCACGAAGAGGCCGCCGGCGACGAGCCCGCCCGCCGGGCCGTGCATCAGCCAGCCGATATAGGTCGCGAGCTGCTGGGCCTCCGGGCCGGGCAGGAGCGTGCAGAAGCCGAGCCCGTGCAGGAAGCGCCGCTCCGAGACCCAGCGCCGCTCTTCCACGAGGATCCGGTGCATCACGGCGATCTGACCGGCCGGACCGCCAAAGGACAACGCCGCCACCCGGGCCCAGACCGGGACCGTCTCGGCCAGCGACGGCGCGTTCAGGCCGTCAGCGGCAGCCCCGTCTCGATCAGGCGCGCCCACAGGGACGCTCCGTAGGGCGCGGCCGCATCGTTGAAGTCGTAATGCGGGTGGTGGAGCGAGGCACTGTCGCCGTTGCCGATGAACATGTAGGCGCCGGGGCGGCGGCCGAGCATGTAGGAGAAATCCTCCGCGGTCATCATCGGCGCCACCGCCCGGTCGACGTTCTCCCCGCCCACGAGCGCCTCCGCGACGTCGGCCATGAACTCGGTCTCGGCGGGGTGGTTCTCGGTGACGGGGTAGCTCGATCCGAACTCGGTCACCCCCGTGGCGCCGAATCCGGCCGCGATCTCCGCCACCAGGGTCTCGATCCGCGCCTTGATCTGGGAACGAACCGCCTGGGAGAGCGTGCGGATCGTGCCCCGCATGGTCACGGTCTGCGGCAGCACGTTGAACGCCTCGCCGGCATCGAGCGCGCAGACCGACACCACGGCCGATTGCAGGGGATCGAGGCTGCGCGCCACGATGCTCTGCAGAGCGATGATGACGTGGCTTGCCACCAGCACGCTGTCGACGGCGTTGTGCGGCAGGGCCGCGTGGCCGCCCCGCCCCTCGATGGTGAGGGTGAACCGGTCCGTGGAGGCCATGATCGGCCCCGGCCGGATCGCGAAGGTGCCGACCTCCATGCCGGGGATATTGTGCATCCCGTAGACCGATTCGACGCCGAACCGCTCCATCATCCCGTCCTCGACCATCGCCTCGCCGCCGCCGCCGCCCTCCTCGGCGGGCTGGAAGATCAGCACGGCGGCGCCGTCGAAATCGCGGGTCTCGGCGAGGTATTTGGCGGCCCCGAGCAGCATGGCGGTGTGCCCGTCATGGCCGCAGGCGTGCATCGTGCCCGCCACGGTTGAGCGGTAGGGCAGATCGCGCACCTCCTGGATCGGCAGCGCGTCCATGTCGGCGCGCAGGCCGATGGCGCGGTTGGAAGAGCGGCCTTTGCCGCGGATCACTCCTACGATTCCGGTCCGGCCGATGCCTGCTACGACCTCGTCGCAGCCGAACGATCGCAGTTGGTCGGCCACGAACCCGGCCGTGCGCTCCACGTCGTAGAGCAGCTCGGGATGGGCGTGCAGGTCGTGCCGCCACGCCTGCATTTCGTCGGCGAAATCGCGGATCCGTTCGAGGACGGGCATCGGTTCGGAACTCTCGGAGCCTGCGGGTCGCAGGACGACCAGCAAAGCCGGGGCCAGAGCCGGCGTCAACGGCTCCGCTTGAGGACCCAGGTCTGCAGCCACGCCCGGGTTTCAATCACTGCGTTACGCACTTGCCAAGCTTCGCCTTATGATCATGGTGCGATAGGGTCGCGATCCTCAACTTGAGGATGCATCCATGCGCTGGCCCGTGCTGCTGTTCCTGGTCGCTCCGGTGGCGCCACCGCTGCTGTCGGCCGCGCCGGCTTCGGCGACGCCCGGGATACGCAAGGCCCGAGGCTGCCATAGCCGCCCGCGGCACTGCCATCCGCGTTGGGAATGGCGGACCAACCGGCGCGGTCGGCATGACGGCGCCGGCCGCTTCTTCCGGGATTGAGGCGCCGCGATGCGCGTCAGTCTCGGGATCGCCCTCCCCCTCGCGGCTCTGACGGCGCCGGCGTGGATCTCACCCTTCGCGCCCAATGCCGCGCTGGCCCGCGCCTGCTTCCAGCCGGACGAGGGGAAACTGGAAAGCCACCAGCACTATCGCAGCCGGCGGGACGATTGCGAGGTCCATGGCCCGGCGAAGTCGCTCGACGGCGGCAAGCCTGACGGCGCTTCGGCCAGATGCCGCGACGGCACGTGGAGCTTCAGCCACTCCCGCAGCGGGACCTGCTCGGGTCACAAGGGCGTCGAGCGCTGGGAGAGCGGGGGCCTCATGGAGCCGCTGCCCGGCGGCGGAGCGAATCCGCGCGCTTGAATCGAGACATCTCGGTGCGTCACCCTCCCCTTAGTGGACTTGCGGATTCACATATCGGGTCCGGCAACACCGATTCGGGTGAAAACCCAATCAGCGTGATCGTGTGAAAGGACCGCTGAGGGTGGAAAGCCGAGGGTCTGCTTCCGGTGCGAAAGACAGCAAAGCAAAATCTATTTAATAGTTGACGTAGTTCGATAACACTCGTCCTGCGCGCAGTCTGTCCGGGCCGCGCGCAGGTATGGTCGTGATGTATCAGCGGATACCGCCGCTGGCGGTGATGTTCTCGCCAGTAAGCCAGCGCGCGTCATCGGACGCGAGGAACGTCACGACGCCCGCGATGTCATCCGGGTGGCCAGCGCGGCCGAGCGGTGTCTGCGCGACCATCCCGGCCTCCATCTCCGAGCCGGAGATGCCGGCCGTGTGCGTGCCTTCGGTCACCACGTAGCCGGGGCTGACCACGTTCACGCGTATCTTGCGCGGGGCCAACTCATTGGCGAGGACGCCCGAGATCGCGTTCACCGCGCCCTTCGTGCCCGCGTAGACCGCCGCCGCAGGCGTATGCACGTGCGTGATCGCCGAGGAGATGTTCACGATGCTCCCACCTTCGCCGAGATGCTTCGCTGCCGCCTGGGTCGCCAGGAGGACGCCGAGCACATTGACGTCGAACTGGCGCCGATAGTGTTCCTCGGTGACCTCCGCAATCGCCGCAAACTCGTAGATGCCGGAGTTGTTGACCAGCACGTCGAGCCTTCCGAACTCGCGCACCGCCGCCTCGATCACACTCTGCGCCTCGGAGGCTTGAGACACGTCGCCCTGGACAGCGATGGCCCTGCCGCCGACCGAGGTAATCGCCGCTACGACGGCGTCGGCCCCGGCCCGGCTGGACGCGTAGTTCACCACCACGGCGGCGCCTTCCTGTGCCAACGCCTTGGCGATCCCCGCACCGATGCCTTTGGATGCTCCGGTCACGACGGCGACTTTGCCCTCAAGCTTGGACATGTGTGCTATCTCCGACATGGAGGCTCCCGAATGGCAGCCTTTGACCCATAGTTCGGAACTTCGGAACTAACGGAGCGTCGTTCAAGGCCCCATATGGACGAAATATGAGACCCCTGTTTCACCCCGCCATCGAGGACGTGCGTCCAGAGGCGATCCTGCACGCGCTGGCAGATCCGAGCCGGGCGGCCATCTTCGCCAAAATCATGCAGGCGGGCTGTGTCGAGGCCTGCTCGGCAGTCTCGGCAGTTGGAGACCGGGTCATCCCAAAATCCTCGTTGTCCAACCACTTCAAGGTTCTGCGCGAGGCTGGTTTGATCCGCAGCGAACGTCACGGCGTCGAGGTGCGCAACCATTCCCGCTGGATGGAGGTGGAGGCACGCTTTCCCGGTCTGCTGGCAGGGATCATCAATGCCTACGCTTCCGATGAGGGCTCCCACTCGCATGCTGCGGAGACACCATAAATACGCGACCTAGTGCATCTATCCAGACGGAGGCGTCAGCCGAGTCCGGAAAAATTGATGCAAAACCAAAGAACTAGCGCTCGCTCGCATGAACGAAGTGAATGCGTCAGAGCACTAGGTCCGCTTCCGAGAATGCTCCAATGCATCGACGGCGACCCGCAAGGGTCGAAAGCTGCCCTCACATGTTCAAGCGGATTGAGTTTTGACCCGAAGGTTAGGGTCGAACGCGGGTCCCCTCTTCCGTGCGGGACAGGGGGCAGGTCGCGCTCTGCGGCCAGCATCTGTGCCGACTGGAGATGCGTGAACATCGTAGCCTTTGTGGAGGAGGGAGAAAGGCGGGGTCGCCCGGCCTGATCTCGACAACGGAAGCCGACCCCCGGTTCATACCCCGGTAAGCGCGGAGTGCGACCATGCCGCCGAGCGCGGGATCCCTGAATGACGAGTCTTGCCGGAACGCCGCCGCGCCGCGCGCAAGTCGACCGCTCGCCCTTCGAAAGCCCGGCGCTGCTGGTCGTGCTGGTCCTGGTCGCCCTGTTCGGCCTCTACGATCCGCGCAACCTCGCGCCGATCTTCGATCACCTGCGCCTGCCCGATACCGACGACATGATGCGCCTCGTCGGCGTACGTGACCTGCTGGCCGGCCAGGGCTGGTTCGACGCCGTACAGCACCGGATGCTGCCGCCAGCGGGCATCCCCTCGCACTGGTCCCGCCTGATCGATCTGCCGATCGCGACTTTGATTCTGGCCTTTACGCCGATCCTCGGGCGCGCCGCCGCGGAGGGTGCCACCGCAGCCCTGTGGCCGGTCCTGCTGTTCGTCCTCTACAGCGTGTTGGCGGGGTTCGGGATGCGCCGCCTGTTCGGTTGGCGCACGGCCCTGCTGGTCCTGTTCGTCGCGCCGCAGACCGCCGTGTTCATGAACGTGTTCCAGTTCGGGCGGATCGACCATCACAACGCACAACTCTGCGCCGTGCTGGCGATCGCCCTGGCGCTGGCGGATCCGGCCCGGCGGCTGCAGCGCGGGCTGCTGGCCGGGGCCGTCGCCGGCCTGTCGCTGGCGATCGGGTTGGAGACCCTGCCGGTGATCGCGGCGGCTGGACTCCTCGTCCTCGCCGATTGGGTGCGCGACGGCGAACGCGCCGCCGGCCTGCTCGCAGGCTATGGGTTCGGCCTGTTCGGGGCGAGCCTGCCGCTGTTCGGCCTGCAGACGGCACCGGATCTCTGGGGCGTGCCGGTCTGCGACGCTCTGTCCCCGCCCTGGCTCCTGCTGGCCGCCGGCGCCGCCACGGTCGGCGGAGCGGCCCTTGTGGCCGGGCAGCGGGCGGTCGGACGGACCGGGCGCTGCCTCGTCACGGGCCTCGTCGGTGCCGGGATGGCGGCCGGCTTCCTTCGGATCGCGCCGTCCTGCCTGTCCGGCCCGTTCACCGGCATGGACGACCTCGTGCGCACGTCCTGGCTCGACCAAGTGGACGAGATGCGCAGCTTTCCGCACTTCCTGCGCAGCGAGCCGGATGTCGCGCTGTCCAACATCATGCCGATCCTGGTGGCGGCCCTCTACGCCGTCGCGATGGCCCTGCGCGAGCGGGCGCCGGACCGCCGCCGCTTCTTCATCGTTGTGGCGGCCCTCATCGTCCCGGGCGCGCTGATCGCGCTGGGGCAGGCGCGGGGCATGTACGTCGCCGGGGCCTTCGTGCCGCTGCTCGGCGCGATCGCGCTCGACCGTGCCATCACGGCGCTGCGGATGCCCGGATCGGGACTGCACCGGCTGGCGCTGGTCGTGCTGGCCATGGCGATGCTGAGCAAGGCCTGGGTTCTCGTCACCGCTCCGCCGGCGCGCCTGCTGGCTCCGGCCACCATCGGGTCGCAGAGCGTGCCCGTTTCCAACTGGCGGGCCTGCACGGCGCCCGCCGCCTACGCGGCCCTCGATCGGCTGCCGCCGGGGATCGTGCTGGGCAGCATCGATCTCGGGCCGCCCCTCCTGCTGATGACGCACCATGCGGTCGTCGCCGCCCCGTACCACCGCAACCTCGTGGGGATGCGGGCCGCGATCGAGGCCGCGGAGGGGTCCGAGGCGACGCTGCGGCGGGTCACCCTGGCGCGCGGTGCCGATTATCTGCTGCTCTGCACGGCCGCCCTCGACCGGGCCGACGCCGGCAGGCCCGAACCCTTCGTTACGGATCTCGCCCTCGGCACCGTACCGTCCCCGGACTGGCTCACGCCCCTCGCCGCCCTGCCGGACGGCTCGGCGCTCCGGATCTGGCGCATCCGGCGCGACGGATCCGACACGCTCAGGCCACGCTCGAACGGGTCGTAGAACCGCCGGCCCGGCGCAGGCGCAGGGCGTTGCCGAGGACGAACACGCTGGAGAACGCCATCGCGCCCGCGGCCAGGACCGGCGACAGGGCCGGCCCGCCGAAGGGCGGCAGCACACCCGCCGCGATCGGGATCAGCGCGGCGTTGTAGGCAAAGGCCCAGAACAGGTTCTGGCGGATGTTGGCCATGACCGCCCGGGACAGCGCCAGCGCCTCCACCAAGGCGTCGAGGGATCCCGACATCAGCACCACGTCTGCGCTGTCGACCGCGATGTCGGTTCCGGTTCCGATGGCGAGCCCGACATCGGCCTCGGCCAGGGCCGGCGCATCGTTGATCCCGTCGCCCACGAAGGCGACGGGCCCGTGTTCCGCCCGGAACCGCTGGACCGCCTCGACCTTCCCGCCCGGCAGAACCCCGGCCACCACGATATCGATGCCCAGGCTCCGCGCGACGCCGGCCGCGGCACCCGGATCGTCGCCCGTCACCATCGCGACCGCGAGGCCCCGCGCCTTCAGATGCGCCACCGCCTCCCGGGCCCCGGCCTTGACAGGGTCGGCCACCGCCAGAACGGCGGCGTGGCGGCCGTCGAGGGCGAGATGGATCGGGCTCCGGCCTTCCATCGCGAGTTGCCCGGCGCGGGCCGTGAGGTCCGGGTCCGGGACAATGCCGAGGCGGTCGAGGAAGCGCGGCGCACCGAGCGCGACGTTCCGGCCCCCGACCCGACCGAACACGCCGAATCCGTCGACCGCTTCGAAATCGTCGGGCGCGGCGACTTCGAGATCACGCGCCCGCGCCGCCGCCACGACGGCGCCGGCCAGCGGATGCTCGGAGCGCGTCTCCAGGCCGGCAGCAAGCGCGAGGGCTTCGGTCTCCGAAAGGCCGGGCCGGGCGACGAGATCGGTCAGCCGCGGGCGGCCCTCGGTCAGCGTGCCGGTCTTGTCGAGGGCCACGATGCGCACGTCGCGCAGGCGCTGGAGGGCCGCTCCGTCGCGGAACAGCACGCCCCGGGCGGCAGCCCGCCCAGTGCCGACCATGATGGCGGTCGGGGTGGCGAGGCCCATCGCGCAGGGGCAGGCGATGATCAGAACCGCCACGGCGTTGACCAGCGCCGTTCCCAAAGCGGGTGCGGGCCCCAGCAGCAGCCAGCCGAGGAAGGTCGCCACCGCGATCGCGATCACCACCGGCACGAAGCGCCCGGTCACACGATCGACCAGCGCCTGGATCGGCAGTTTGCCGCCCTGGGCCCGTTCCACCAGGGCGGTGATCTGAGCGAGCACCGTGGCGCCGCCCACCGCGTCGACCGTCAGGTCGAGGCTGCCGCGGCCGTTGAGGGTGCCGCCGACCGTCCGGTCGCCCGGCGCCTTGCGCACCGGGGCCGGCTCCCCGGTCACCATGCTCTCGTCGACATCGCTCGTGCCGGCGACCACGACGCCGTCGGCGGCGACGCGCTCGCCGGGGCGCACCCGCACCACGTCGCCGAGGCGGAGCGCGGCGAGCGGCACCTCGATCTCGGCATCGTCCCGGATCACCCGGGCGGTCTTCGGCGCAAGGTCGATCAACCGGGCGATGGCCTGCCCGGTCCGGCCCTTGGCCCGCGCCTCCAGGGTGCGGCCGAGCAGGATGAGCGTGACGATCAGCACGCTCGCCTCGAAATAGAGATGCGCCGCCCCCGCGGGCAGGAGGCCCGGCGCCAAGGTCGAGACCAGGGAGTAGAGGTAGGCGGCTCCCGCCCCCAGGGCGACCAGGGCGTTCATGTCGGGATGCCCGCGCAGCAGGCCCGGCACCCCGCGCAGGAAGAAGCGGCGGCCCGGCCCGGCGAGGACCAGGGTCGCCAGCACCGCCTGGACCAGGGCCGTCACGGATCCGCCGTGCAGGCCGGGCAGGACGTGGCCGCCCATGTCGAGGACCACCACGGGCGCGGAGAGGAGCGCCGTCGCGATCAGGTCGCGACGCAGCACCCGGGCCTCCTCGGCGCGGCGGGCTGCCGGATCGGCGGATGTCGCGGCGTCGAGGGGGTGAGCGTCGTAGCCCGCCTCCGCCACCGCGGCCACGAGCTCGGGGATCGCCACCAGCCCCTCGGGATGCCGGATCGCGGCGCGCCCGGCGGCGAGGTTGACGCTGGCCTCGGTCACGCCCGGCACCGCGGCAAGGGCCCGCTCGACCCGGCCGACGCAGCTCGCACACGACATCCCGTCGATGACCAGCAGACTCTGCACCTCGGGCACCGGATAACCCGCATCCGCCAGCGCCGCCGCGGCCTCGGCCGGGCCGGCGTCTCCGCCGAGGACGAAACTGGCCCGATTGGTCGCGAGGTTGACCGCCACGTCCCGGGCCCCCGGAAGCGCAGCGAGCGCCCGCTCGACCCGCCCAACGCAGGACGCGCAGGACATCCCCTCGACCGGAATGTTCAAAGCGATGGGGGCCGACAGGCCACCGGGTCGGATCGCGGTGTTCATGAGGTCCAAGATGGGGATCCCCCGGGTGAGTCGACCAGGGGCTCGCCAGAAGTTGAGCCGCATGGGCGGCATGTCGATGCGCCGGATCCCCGATCAGGTTCCACGTCGTTACGCCCCTGCGGGCTCGCGGATCCACATATCGGTGTTGGATAGGCCAGACGGGCGGCCGGGCACCTCCCTTCCCCTGTGCGAGCTACGGGCTACACAGGTTTGAAGTCTCAGAAGGCTCAGTCGCGAGCTTGAAGGCGCGCGGGTCCTCTCTCCCGAGCGGGAGAGGGGGCCGGTCGCGCGCTCTCATCAGCCCCAAGACCCGCACCTGTATAGCCCAAAGCTGCAAGCCGGAGGGAGAGCGCGTCGGCCATCGAACCGGATCGTTCTGCAGCCGTCGAACGCATCGAAACGCGATCCGTGAATATCGCAGCCCGTCCGGGAAAGGGCATGAGATTCGTCGCAAAGCGGCTGCGTTCCTCCAGCCGTGTTGTGACATCGGAAGCCGTCGGCCAAGCTCAGGCCACAAGCGGAGGGGGGATAAGCATGACCGAGCCACTGACGATCTACGGCGATCCGGGCTCCGGAAACTGCTTGAAGGTCAAATGGGTCGCCGCCCATCTTGGCCTCCCGGCGACGTGGCGCGACGTGGACGTGCCGGGGGGCGGGACGCGCCGGCCCGAGTTCCTGGCGCTCAACCCCGCCGGCCGGGTGCCGATCGTGGTGTTTCCCGACGGCGCCGTCCTGTCGGAATCGAATGCCATCATCATCCATCTCGCGGAGGGCTCGCCCCTGATCCCGCAGGCCCCATTCGCCCGAGCGCGGATGCTGCAATGGATGTTCTGGGAGCAGTACAGCCACGAGCCCTACATCGCGGTCCGCCGCTACCAGCTTCACTACCTCAAGCGCGCGTTGGACGAACTCGATCCGAAGCTCGCTGAACGGGGCGCCGACGCCCTGCGGCTGATGGAGGAGACGCTCGAACGCTCCGCCTTCCTCGTGGGCGACGCCCTGACCCTCGCCGACGTGGCGCTCGTGGCCTACACCCGCATGGCCCACGAGGGCGGCTTCGACCTCGCGGATTATCCGGCGATCCGGAGCTGGATCAGGCGTGTCGAGGCCGCGCTCGGGATCGGAGCCTATGGGGGGCCGGCCTGACCGGCGGCGGCCGGTCCCGCATGGGCAGCGCCGTATTCCGGCAGGCTGACCCGCGCAACGGTCCCCTGGCCGAGCGTACTCTCGATGGTGAGCCGCCCCCGGTGGCGGTTGAGGCTGTGCTTGACGATGGCGAGCCCCAGGCCCGTGCCGCCGCGCGCCCGGCTCGACGCCACGTCGATCCGATAGAAGCGTTCGGTCAGCCGCGGAATGTGCTCCGGCGCGATACCGGGCCCGTCATCGGCCACCGACAGGACGATCCGGCGGCCGAGCCGGGGATCCTCCTCGCGGCTCAACCCGACACTGATCCGGCCGCCACCGTACTTCACGGCGTTCTCGATGAGGTTCTCGACCACCCGGACGAGTTCGTCGGCATCGCCGGCAACGCGATAGGGGCCGTGGCCGTCCGTGAACCCGATGGTGGCACCCCGCGCCTCGGCGGGGGGGCCCTGGGCATCGACCATCTGGCGGGCCAGAGCGCCGAGATCGACCACGCCGGTTGGGGCCACGTGCTCGCGCAGCTCGATCCGCGAGAGCGAGAGCAGGTCGTCGATCAGCCGCGTCATGCGCAGCGCCTGGACCCGCATGATCTCAAGGAAGCGCTCGCGGGCCGGAACGTCCTCGCGGGCTGGCCCCTGCAGGGTCTCGATGAAGCCGATCAAAGTGGCGAGCGGCGTGCGCAGCTCGTGGCTCGCATTGGCCACGAAATCGACCCGCATCGCCTCCAGGCGCCGGGCCGAGGTCAGGTCGCGCAGGAACAGCAGCGCGCTCACGCCGGATCCGTCGGGCATCGGCAGGGCGCCGATCTGCACCTCGAAGGTCCGTTCCAGCGGCACACGCGTCGAGAGGGCCACGCGGCGGGGCAGGCCCGAACTCAGAACCGCCTCGACGCCGTCGAGCACCTCGGGGTCGCGGAGTGCGAAGGACAGGGGCCGGGCTTGGTGCAGGGCCGGCAGCAACGCACGGGCGGCCGGGTTGGCCTCCACCACAAGGGTGCGCCGATCCACCAGGATGACCGGATCGGGCACATGGGCGAGCAGCGCCTCGGCCACAGCGTGGCGCTGCGTGGTTGCGGCCGGCCGCGGCGGCGCCTGAACCGGACCGCGCCCGCCGAGCCAGCCGCCGAGGCAGATCGCACCGAGCCCAGCGAGGATCAGCGGGAGATCGAGGCGTCCGGCAAGCGCGACCGCGACACCGAGCAGACCCGCGGCGATCGCGGCACCGGTCCAGGCCGGGGAACTGCGCAGGCGGTCGGACATGGCGGGCCGTCCGGTTCCGTCAGCGCGGTCCGGGCTCGTCGCGCCACGCCTGGCCGGAGGGGCCCGCGGTACCTTCCGGAGGGCCCGGATCGCGCGCGCCGGCTGCGCGCTTCACGATCTCGTAGAGGCCGAGCATCGCGAGCGCGGTCACGAACGGGACCACGTAGTAGCAGCCTCGGAACAGCAGCAGCGAGGTCAGCACCTCGTTGCGCGGCAGGCTCGATAGGGCCAGCAGCACTGTCGCCTCGAACACGCCGATGCCGCCCGGCGCGTTCGAGGCGATGCCCAGCATGGCGGCCAGGACGTAGACCGCCAGGAAAGTGGTGAAGCCGATCGTCGTCTCCTGCGGCAGCAGGACGTAGAGCACCGCCGCCGCCGCGCAGACATCGCCGATGCCGACGAGCATCTGACCGATCGAGACCGAGGCGCCCGGCAGTTCCAGGCGCCATTGCTTGACGGTGATGCTGCGCTTCTTGGCCGAGACCCAGGCGAGGTAGCCCAGCACCAGGGCGAGTGCCGCCAGACCCACCGTCTGGTTGATCCGGATCGACGTGAAGGCGAGACCGGCGAGCTGCCCCGCCTCGATGATCAGGCTGAGCCCCAGAACCACGCC
This sequence comes from Methylobacterium sp. GC_Met_2, assembly GCF_026540795.1. Taxonomy (NCBI): domain Bacteria; kingdom Pseudomonadati; phylum Pseudomonadota; class Alphaproteobacteria; order Hyphomicrobiales; family Methylobacteriaceae; genus Methylobacterium; species Methylobacterium sp. GC_Met_2. Next base: position 28,718 of record NZ_JALNUM010000022.1, on the reverse strand, counting down.
CATGCCGAGCCAGAAGGTGAAGCCGGCGATCACCGTGAGCGCCGCGATCTTAGCGGTGCTCAGGCCCTGTCGGGCATAGATCCAGTAGCGGATGGTGCCGGCTGTCAGCAGCGGGAAGCCGAGGGTGAAGCTCACCGCGTAGCTGGTGAACGAGGCGAGCGCGGTGATCCGGTACGGAACCTTGATCTTGAGCTGGCGCAAGGCCAGCGCGTCGTAGCCGGTGAGGAACAGGTAGCTGATACCGACGAACAGGAAGGCGAAGCCGAGCTGCCGGCCGGTCGCCGCCGCAATCGCGGCGCGCACCTCGGCCCAGCTCACGCTCTGGACGAGCTTCCACAGCACGCCGAGAGAGACCGCGAACAGCACAATGCTGGCAGCCGTGCCGATCCAGGCATAGCGGCTGGCCAGGCTCTTGCGCTTTGCAGCCGCGGCCTCCTGCTGAACCGGCTCGGCCGGATCAGCCTGCTTCCGGTGCTGACCTTGAAAATTCATGCCGTTCGGCGTCCGCCCTTCCGGCTGCGCGGCCCGGCGCAAGGCCGTGGGCCCGTACCGGATGGTCCCGGACCGCGGCCCGTTGCCCCGCATGTAGGCCGAACGCACGCGCAAGGCCAGGGAAGGGACCACCGGAACGCGCGTTCTATCCTCAGCCGGCTGACCGATCGAGGAGCGCGGCGGCGTCCGACAAGCCGCGCCGGATCCGGGTGGGCACCTCCGGCGCGGTGCAGACATAGGTCGGGCTCGGATGCGGGATCCGGATGATCGGCAGGCGGGGGCGCAGCGCGGTGATCGCGGGCGCCGCGTCCCCGGCATAGCGACCGGCCAGGACCGCCACGGCAAGATGCGGCAGCAGATCGAGCAGCGGCGCAAGATAGGGCGCCGCCGCCACGACCTCGGCCCGGCGGGGCGCCCGATTGAGAGCGCCCTCGGCGTGGATCAGCCAGGGGACCGCGTTCCAGATCAGCGTGTCGGCCCGGCTGAGCCCGGCCTCGGCGAGGAAGCGGAACAGGTTGGCGGCGGTGCCGTTCGCGCTGTCGCGGGTGACGAAGCCGGTGCGCAGCACGGCCGGGCCGGGTGTCTCCAGCAGGAGCAGCATCCGAGCCCCAACGCCGCCGTCCAGGGGGTCGGGCACGGGGACCGGGGCGCCGCGCTCGGCGGAGATCCGCGCGGCGAGCGCGCGGATCGGCGCGATGTGCGGCGCCGCGAGCAGCGCGCGGCGGGCCGCGAGGGCGCCCGGATCGGCCAGCGATTTGGGTGCCTGCGGCTCAGGCGGCATCGAACCCTGGAACGCTGGGGCCGAGGCGGCCCGACAAGCGAAAGCGCTCGACGCCCTCCTCCCGGGCGAGCCGCGCATCGAGGCCCGCCGTGCCGCCGAACTGGAAGCCGATCTGACTGGCATAAGCGGCGCAGGCGGCGCGCTTCCGGGCCTGGGCATCCGAATCGAGTGTCACTGCGGCTTCGGGGTGCTCCGCGAACAGGGCCACGAGCGGCTCCCGGGGCGCAGCCTCGCGCACCGTGTAGGGAAAGTCGCGCCACCACAGGATGGGCAGACGCGGATCGAGGCTGCGCAACGCCTGGACCGTCTGGACGTGATCGACATGGCCGCCGATCGCCTGCGGGGCGAGGAGGAGATCGGGTTTCTCCGCGGCGATCAGCTCCGCGAAGGCGGCGGCGAGGTCGGCCGCGATGCCGTCATCCGCGCGGGTCTCGGAAAACAGCTCCGGCGCGGAGCCGTAGCCGCGGTGCGGCGCCTCGCGGAACGGCAGGTGCACCGGCGGGGTAATGCCGAGTGCGGCGGCGGCCAGAACATCCTCGTCCCGGCGCAGAGCCATGTAGTCGATTTCCGATGACAGCCCTTTGTCGAGTTGGCAGGCGAGCGCGAACCCCTTCGGGTCGGCGACGCTCCCGGTGAACAGCGTCGCCATCACCACCCGCCAGCCGCCCTGCGCGAGACGCGCCAGCAGGCCGCCACACGAGAAGGCTGCGTCGTCGAGATGGGGCGAGAGCGCGAGCGCAGTGGGCATGGTTCACGGCCTGTCGGCTGAGGGGAAATCCAACCCCTGACCTCATCCTGAGGTGTCGGAGCGCAGCGGAGGCCTTGAAGACGGTCTTCAGGGATCGCCGCATTCGCTGGAGGCCTCCTTCGAGGCCCGCTGGCGCGGGCACCTCAGGACGAGGGGCGGGTGAAATATCCGCGAATGGGTCGGTCCTCAGAGCAGGTGCGGCTCGGCCCGGAAGCGGCAGGTCGGATCGCCGGGCAGGTCCGTCGCGAAATCGGTGGCCGGGCTTTCGCCCCGCACCTGCGCGTAGACATCCATGATCTGCCGCCCGACCGCATGCCAGGAATAGACCCGCCGGCACTCCTCCAGCCCTGCGGTCGCGAGGCGGCGGCGCAGATCCGCATCCGTGATGACCCGAGTCAGGGCGGCGGCCTGCGCGGGCACGTCGCCCGGATTGGTGAGCAGCCCGTTCTCCCCGTCGCGCAGGCAGTCCGACACGCCGACCGCGTGGCAGGAGACCGTGGCAAGCCCGGCCGCCAGCGCTTCCAGGATCGTGTTGGAGAACCCCTCCGCGTAGGTCGGCGAGACGAACACGTCGGCCCGGCGGTAGAGATCGGGCACGGAGCCGTATTCCGCGTAGCCCGTGAAGGCGATCTCGCGCTCCGAGAAGGCGTGCTCCGCGGCGAGCGCCTTGGCCGGTTCCACGTCCGGCCCGATCCCCGAGATGGTCGCGGCGAACGGCGTGCCCTGCTCCCGCAGGATCGCCAGGGCGTTGATGAAGTCGAGCACGCCTTTTCGGCGGTCGACCCGGCCGTGATAGAACAGCCGCACCGGCCCGGCATGGGGCGCCGGCAGCCCGTCGGGCGTGCCCTGCGCGAACCGGTCAGTATCGACCGCCCCGGGCACGATTGTGAACCGGTCCGGGTCCGAACCGAGGCGCCCGCAGACCTCGTCCACGAAGGAAGCGCCGCCGATCAGCAGCGCATTGGCGTGGGCCAGCACCTCGCACATGGCGACGCGATGGGTCTCGCAGCAGGAGCCGACCCAATGGCCGTCGCCACCCTGGATCGACACCACACTCGGCACCCCGAGCTTGCGGGCGGCGAGCAGCACCGCCCAGCCGGTCGGGTAGCCGTACTGCGCGTGCAGGATGGCGAAGGGTTTCCGCGCGTGCTCTTGGGCGATCGCGTCCACCATCGTGGCGATGTCGCGCTCGAAATCGCCGGAGGTCTGCTCCCCCAGCTGCTCCAGGCCGATCACCCGCACGCCCGGCACGGGCGGCGGCGGCCCGCCGCCGTAGACCCGGGTGCCGAAGGCGTCGCCGCGGTACTGCGAGATCATCGTGACGTCATGCCCGGCGTCGACCAGCTCGCGCAGGAGGTTCTGCGCGTAGACGCTCATGCCGGAAATGGCCGGGAAGTAGCGGCGGCTGAGGAAGAGGATTCTCATGCTTGCACCGTGTGGCGCTTTCCGTTGGAGACGGAGCGCAACCTGCCCCTTCTCCCGTGCGGGAGGGGGTTGGGGAGAGGGCTGAGAAGCTTCAGAACTGAACACGCCATCGACGTGCGGTCGGGACGAGCCTCTTCCGGCCACTTCTCGTCCCTCACCCGGCTTTCTGCGAAAGCAGACCTCTCCCACACGGGAAAGGGGACCTGCGCCCGATCTTGAACGCGCGCGGTCAGAGCGGATGTTGGAATTGCCATGCTCGCCGGGAGCCGGAACCCGCGCCATGCTAGGACCATGGCTTGCGTGCCACCGACGGGAACCGCAACCCTCACTGCCATTGCCGCCGCGTCTCCTGCCCGCTGGCGAGGACCGGCCCCGGGCGGCGGCAGCCGCGGAGATAGTCCAGCGCCTGCGGGATCATCACGTCGGCCCGGTGGCTCTCGCGGGACAGCTCGACGCAGATCAGCTTGCCGAAGCCGATTTCTTCCAGCGCCTCCAGCACCCCGGGTACGTCCATGTCGCCCTCGCCGAAGGGCAGGTGGATGTGGCTGCCGCGCTTCATATCTTCGATCGCCACCGTACCGATCCGGTCGGCAAATTCCCGCACGGCCACTGCCGGCTCCCGCTCGCCCGTCACGAGGCAGTGCCCGGTATCGAGGGCGAGCTTCAGCCCCGGCACGTCGAGGGCGGCGTAATCGTCGAGCGTCTCGATCAGCATGCCGGGCTCGGGCTCCAGGCAGGGCACGACCCCGGCCTCGGCGGCGAAGCCCGCAACGTCGTGCAGCCCCTCGACCAGCCAGCGCAGCGCCTCGTCGTGATCGACCCCAGGCTTCGGCACGCCGGCCCAGAACGACACCGCCTCGGCGGACAGCATCGCGCCGATCTCGACCGCCCGTTTGAGGAAGCCGACCCGCCGGGCGCGGCCCACGGCGTCGGCGGTCACCAGCGTCGGCTCATGCTTGGCGTTCGGGTCGAGGAGGAAGCGGGCGCCGGTCTCGATGACGCAGGTCAGCTCCAGCTTCTCCAGCAGGCTGGCCACGCGGCCCGCCTCCGCTGCCCAGGTATCGGAGAACGGGTCGAGGTGGTGGATATCGAGGGTCAGTGCCACGCCGTCGTAGCCCGCGGCCTTGATCAGGTGGAGCGCGTCGTCGAGGCGGTGGTTGGCCGCGCCGTTGGTGTTGTAGGCGAACCGGAGCGTCACGCCGCCCTCCCCTTCCGCTGAGCGAGACGGAACGGCGCGTGGTGCGATTCCGGCTCGCGATAGAGCGGATAATGCCGCCCGACGATCCGCTCGGCCAGGGCGGTGTTGAACAGCGGCTGGCCGCCGAAGCGTTCCAGGGCTTCCGGGGAGAGGCGCACCGGCCGAAGGGTCTCGCTCTCGGTTCCGAACCGGATCAGCGGATGGTCGCGGTCGATCAGCTTCTGGGTATTGCGCGCGCCGATCCGGTAGTAGCTCATGGTTTCGACCTCGAGCCCCGGCACGATCGCCTTGACCACACCGACCCCGCCGCCGGGGGGCGAGCACTCGACGTAGAGCACGTCGAACCCGGCCTCCAGCAGCCGGTCGCAGGCGATCTTGCCGCGCGCATGGCCGTCGGCCGCCGGGGTGGAGGGCAGCTCCGAGAAGCGCTTGGTGCTCCGCTCGGAATAGACGGTGTCGGCGAGCACGGTGCGCAGGTCGGCGGCCGGCAGCTCGATCCATTCGAGCATCGCCTGGAGGGCACGGCTCTCCTCAAGGTCCAGGCTCGGCAGCGCCTTCTGGATGAACGCATCGATGTAGCCCGGCGGGGTCACGGTGGCGGCCATGTCGAGGGGGCCGTGCCCGAAGGTCTTGCGCACCCGCGCGGCCTGGAATTCCAGCAGCGCCTTGCGCAAAGCCCTGTCCCGGTCCGGATCGCAGGCCTCGCCGCAGGCCGAGAGGGCGATCGGCGCCGGCGTGCGCGCGGGGTCCTCGTCGTAGCCGACGACGTAGAGGTTGGTCAGGCCGAACTGATCGGTGGCGAATTTCGGCAGCGCCCGGATGCCGAGGTCCTTCAGCCGCGCCAGCATCGCGGCGTTCTCCGGCCCGATGCCGTCCAGATCGAGCATCACGCCCTGGTCCAGCGCCCGGAACAGTAGGCCGTTGCCGTCCCGCTGGAGCAACTCCAGCACGCCGTGGCCGAGGGCGAAGGGCACGTCCGGCCCGGCACCGAGGCCGTTGGTGATCAGGTTGGTGAAGGACTTGTAGCCCTCCGACAGCTCGAAATAATCGGTGGCCGCGATGTCGAGCGGCATCAGCACGATCTCGCCCGTGGCGTGCCGGACGCTGGGCGTCCATTCGAGCACCGTGTCGCGGTCCACCGGCGAGCCGGCGGGCAGGCACAGGGTCAGCGGGTCGGCGACGGATTTTTCGCCGTAGACACGGGCGAGGTCGGTGTAGCTCGCCCGCTCCTTGGCCCGCGGCAGCACGGCCAGCGACGGCATCAGGTTCTCGGCGATCTCGGCGACGGCGCCGATCAGCGCCTCGTCGTCGGTGGCGCCGTAGCCGATCCCGGACGGCATGGCGCCGACGAAGTACGGGTCGTCGAGGAACAGGGCCACGAACCAGACCGGCACGCCGGTGCGATCGAGCGGCGCCAGCGGGAAGCCGACGATGCGGCCCTCCGGCAGGACGTCGAGATAAGCCTTGACCGGATCGGGCAGCGACGCGGGCAGGCCCTCGATCTGGCGCTTGGCACCGAAGCGGTAGGGGCGCGGTGCCCTGATCCGCTCGTGGCGGGCGCGGTCGTCCTGATCGTGGAAGGCGTCTGGGTTGCTCACGTCGTGTTTCCGTCTTCCTCGAACCGCCGATGCCGATGCCTAATCCCAACACACATCCTCATCCTGAAGTGCCCGCGAGGCGGGCCTCGAAGGAGGGCTCCAGGGATCGCGTGGCCGGCTGGAGCCCTCCTTCGAGGCCTCCGCTGTGCTCCGGCACCTCAGGATGAGGGTGTGGGTGGGAGATGCCGGTGTTGGTTCCGTGAGTGTCTCGTCCGTCGCTACCCCTGCCCGTAGGCGCGGGCGACGAGCCGCATCGTGTGAAGGTCGCGGGACGCCGCGTACGCGGCCCGTTCCTCGGGCCGGCGCAGGGCCGAGCCGAAGGCGCGCACCTGCTCGGTGAAGGGCGAGCTGTCGGTGTCGAACACCATTGGCTCCGCGCGGCCGCTGGTGCCGTCGATAAAGGTCAGCGAACCGCCGGCGGTCTGGCCCATCGTGTTCTCGGCCACGAGCATCCCCTTCGTGCCGACCACCTCCAGGCGGCGGCGGGGCAGCGCGTTGGGGCAATTGTAGGCGACGTGCAGGCTCGCCAGCGCACCGCCCGCGGTCTGCCCGATCAGCAGGGCACCGTCATCGACCGCGTAATCCTGGGCCTTGGTCTGGGTCAGGGCCGCGATGGTGGTGATCGGCTCACCCGTGAGGAAATCCACGAGGTCGATCCCGTGCGGCGCGAGGTCCATCAGCGCGCCGCCCCCGGCCTGGGCGGCGTCGATCCGCCAGTTCGGCTGACCGGCCTCCGACCAATCGCGTCCGAGCCAGCAGGCGTAGACGATCCGCACGGCCGTCAGCGTGCCGAGCCGCCCGGCCTCGACCTGGGCACGGATCATCCGGTGTGCCGGGTGGTGCCGCTGGTCGAAGGCGGTTCCGTAGAAGATTTTTTGGGATTCGACCGCCTGCGCGATGGCCTCCGCGTCAGCGAGGGTGGCGGCCATGGGCTTCTCGCACAACACCGCTTTGCCGGCGGCGGCCAGCGCCTCGACGGCGCCGCGGTGCAGATGGTTCGGCGTCGCCACGTAGACCGCCTCGACCTCGGGCTCGGCGATCAGGCTGGCGAGGTCGGCATGCCCTCGGGCGCCCGCCTGTTCAGCCGCCGCGCGACTGGTCGGATCCGGATCACAGACCGCGACGAGACGATGGCCAGCGGCCCGGATGCCGGGCTCCATATAGTCGCGGGCGACCCAGCCGTAGCCGACGATGCCCCAACCCACCCCGTCCATCACCAGCGCTCCGGCAAGTCGACGAACTCGCGGACGCGGACGCGCTGCGTTTCCGGCGTATCGAGGGAGCCCTCGAACGTCAGGTGCTCTGGGCCGGCCGAGTGCAGCGGATAGGTGGCGCGGGGGGCGTATTCCGCCTCGTAGCGCTCCGACGGCCAGCGGATGACGTAGTCATCACCCTCGAGCGCGTAGAGCGGATTCATACGCAGCACGGTGCCGGGCTTCGGCAGGGTGAGGCCGTCGACCAAAGCGCGGGGCGCCGGACGCATCCCGGGTCCGCACACCACCGAGAAGGCCTCACAGGTTCGCAGGGCGGTGGGCTCTCGCGGCGCCGGTGCCCGGACCTCGACGAGCGCCCGGGTCAGCTCCGCATCGTCATACACGAGGGCGTCGGGGAAGAGCTCCGCGATCTCCTCGGCCGTCACCGCCCGTCCGGCCGAGAAGCCGGGGCAGTCGCGGTTGTGGATGTGGCTCAGCGCCAACCAGCCGTCGTCTCCGGCGTTCTGGCGCAGACATTCGAGCAGGGCCGCCTTGTCGTCGAGGAAGTAGAAGGCATCGTTGCAGGCCACGAGATCGACCGGCGCACCCGGGATCGGCCAATGGGCCGAGCCCGCGTCGAAGCAGACGAGCTGCGCCTTCTCGCCCACGACCCAGTGGCGCGCGACCCACAGCTTGGCGAAGACCACGTCGGCCCCCGAGACCTTGCAACCGCGCCGCTGCAGCTCGCGCAGGTAGTGGCCGATTCCGCAGGCGAATTCGAAGACGCAGACGGGTTCGTTCCAGTGCGCCTCCAGCAGCGACAGACCGGCCAGGAAGGTCGGATCGCTCCAGCGGTGCAGGAAATAATCGCCGACGCGGCCCCAGCCGAGACGGTGAACGGCATCGCGCAGGGTGGCCGTGCGCCGATCCTTGATGAGCTGGATGATCCCCGCGGGGTCGGCAGGCGGGCCGTTCCACCAATCGTCCTGATCGACCAGCAGGGCGGCCAGCGCTTCGTCGGCCTCGCCCGCGTCGAGATGGACCAGGACCCGCTCGACCAGCGCCTCGCGGTTCACCCGCAGATACGGGATCCCGTCGATCACGGGCCAACGCGCACCCGTCCCGGCGTCCCGCAGGGCGTGCGGGCCGTCGGCCTTCAGTGGGTTGCCGGTCTGCGGCGAGGTAAGTTCGAACGGGATCATGGCTCTCGGGACCGACCGGGCAGATGGGCCACCGGGTCCGGCGATCAAGGCAACAGGTGCGATCAAGGCAGGTGCGATCAAGGAATGCGCATGTCGGCGAGGACGCGATCGTGGAAGCCCTTCACGGGTCCGGCATGGACCAGCTCCCACTCGTCGAGCACCATCCCCATGGTGGTCGAGGCACCGCGCAGGTGCTGGGCGATCTGGAGCACCCGGTCGATGCAGTCCGCTGCATGGAAGGCACGCCCCTCCCCGGTGGCATCGTCCGGCAGCACCGCGCGGGCGCGCTCGACCTGGGTCCGAAGGGGCTCGTCGAGTTCGGCGAGCGCCCAGGCCGTGGTGGTGGCCATGATCGGCCCGAGATGGTCGCCGAGCAGCATCTCGCCGGTGAAGCCCGCATCCGGCATGGCGGCGTTGTGAAAATGGTGGGCCATGGCGGCCAGGAACACGGTGCCGGGATCGGCCCGGTAGAACGGGCTGAGGCACACGCCGTAGGCCGCCACGATCAGACAATGCTCGGCGTGGTTCTCCGGCGGCTCCAGCAGGATGCGGGCACGACCCGGGCAGGTGACGCCGGCCCGTGGCTGCTGCGCCAGGGCGGCGACGAAGCCCGGGAGGGAACCGAACGCGGCTGCCGGACGCGGAGCGAGCCGCGCCCGCAGGCGTGCCCTCAGATCCGGATCGAGTTCGCCGGTCACGGCGTCGAAGCCTGCGATCAGCACCGCGGACGCCGCCTCCTCCGACAGGCCGGCCGCGGTCAGGAAGGCCGCGTCGAGATCGCAGAGACGCGTGGCCGCAAGCGTCGTAGCGGTGATGTCGAGGGCGACGTCGTCGGGCGAGGCTCCACCGGTGAGACGCCCCCACCCCTGCGCGAACAGCCGCTCCGCGATCGAACCGGTACGGCCCGCGGAACGCACGCGCTTGAGGTCGTTCATCTCGACCAGAAGGTCGCGGAGTGCCTCCGGTGCGGCGGTGCCGGATTGGGATCCTGGGTTCTCGCTGGTCATAAGCTCTTTCAGACAGCGGGCAGCAGTTCGGGCGAAGCCTTCATCGGACTCCATGAAGCCCTTCCCTGTTCGCCAACCTTTTAAGGCCGAAGCACAGGTCCCCTCCCCGTCTGGAAAAGGGTCAAGAGTGGTGCAGACGGCACCGCCGCATTCAGTCCTGAACCACCCCCACCTTCAGCTCCTCCCCCACATGGAGGAGGAGCGTACAGGGCGGTGCGGCAGCCTCGTTCAGTGAACGCCGAGCCAATCGTGCAGCATCTTCTCCTGCTTGCCGAAGGCGTGCTCCGGCCCACGCCCGTTCTTGACCATCGGGGCCTTGAAGAAGGTGGATAGCTGTTCCTGCACACCACCATCGCCGCGCGTGTGGGCAAGGTCGAGCACGCGAGCGATCTCGATCACCAAAGGCGCCGCCAGAATCGAGTCCTTGCAGAGGAAGTTGACCTTCACCTGCATCCGCTGACCCATGAAGCCGGTGACGTCGATGTTGTCCCAGGCTTCCTTGTCGTCGCCGCGCGGGCGGTAATAGTGGATATGCACGAGGTGGTCCTCGACCGGGTAGCCGAGGATCGAGTCGAGCACGGTGCCTTTGGTGTTCAGCTTCGACTGGAGCGAGTTCGGATCGTTCAGCGCGAGGCCGTCGCGATTGCCGAGGATGTTGGTCGAGAACCATCCGTCGACGTGCAGCGCGCGGGCCTTGAAAGCGGGGGCCAGCACGGTCTTCATCATGGTCTGGCCGGTCTTGCCGTCCTTGCCGGCGACCGGCACGTTCAGCTCCTTGGCGAGTTCGAGGAGCGCCGGAACATCGGCGGCCACGCTCGGGGTGAAGTTGGCGTACGGGATACCGCTCTTGATCGCCGCGTAGGCGTAGAGCATTGCGGGCGAGATCGCCTCGTCACTCGAATCCAGGCCCTTCTCGAAGGCGTCAGTCGAGTTCAGGGTCGGGTCGTTCAGGTCGGGCCAGCGCTCTGTCGAGGCGAGGTTCACAACGACGACGTCGTCGAGGTTGCTTTCCTTCTGGAAGCGCCGCAGGTCGTTGGCGATGACAGAGACCGCCTCGCGGTGGTCCTTGGCGACGATGCGATTCTGGCCGTCAATGTTCTTGCAGAACTTGGCACTGCCGACTGCCGGCCAAGGCGTGATGCCCTTCAGAGCACCGGCGCCGTCCTCGATGTCGTCCTTCGAGAGGACGCCGTGACCGCTCGCGGCGGTCGCGAGATCGTCGCCGTTCAGGTCCCATCCGCCGAAGACGAGATCCTTGTAATCGGCCAAGCCCGCTACGGAGAGGCCGGCGAGCGGGAGCCCGTCAAGCCGGTTCGAACCGGATTTGATCATTTCGATACCGGCGATGGCGGTGGTGGCGACGGCGCCACCCATGCCAACGAACGCGACACCGACACGGCGACCGGACTGCATGCTCATTGGAAAAAGTTGTCCTTGTGGGGACGCGGGTGGCGTCTTGAAGGGTCCGTCACGGGACGGAAAGTTCACCCCCCCGGGGTCGTACCTAACTGGCTCATCGCTGCGGCGTTCCAAGCCAAATGCGACAACATTGCCCCTTCATGACACGCATTTCGCGAGAGCGGTCGGCGCTCTCATCGCGAGACAACACGCCAGAACAAGACCTTGGCGCTGGCGATAATCGCGACGGATCAGGAGCGGTTTCAACGCGGGTTGCGGCGGTCCGCGTCCTTAAGGCGCCCCTAAAGCGCACGGTTAACCCTTCGTTGACCGTGCCACGCTTGGATCACGACGTCGTCCCATTCTGGTCACGGCCGGCGCCGATACGGCCGCCGATCAAAGAAGCCCGGCCGCGAGAATCCGGGCCGACGCAAGGGCCGATCTGAGAAGGACCAATGATGGGGGTTTTCCCGGAGCCGGCGCAGCGCGCCGACGACGTGAGCCGACTCGTGCCGAACGCGAGCTGCTTCGAGACCGAAGCCGTGGCGTGGCTGCCGCAGGCCGGCCGTGGGATACGGTGCCGATCGGGCCGCCGCTCGGGCCGGGACCGGCTTCGTCAGGTCTCGGGGACGCTGGCCCTGGGTCTCATGGCCGGGTTCGGATTGCCACAGGCCGCCTTCGCGCCCTCTTATTTCGCGCCTGCCGCCCAGGCCCACGACCGGGTCGACACAAGCCCGCGCGCGGCCCAGGCCCTTGCGGCCCAAGTACCGGCGCCGGAAGTCGTGGCGCCGGAACTCTCGGCTCAGGACATGGCCCTGCGCTCGACGCTCGATCAGGATCTGCCGCTGGACGCGCAACAGCAGGACGCCTCGCCCGATGCCGCGCTCCGGTGGAATGGTCTGCCGGTTCCGGAACAGGAGCCTGCGACGACCGCGCTGATTCAGGACGACCTCGCGGCTCTTCCGCGGGTGACGCAGGATCAAGGCTCCGACACCGTGCGGTTCGGCGAGCGCACCGTACCGCGCAAGGTGGTCGACACGATCGTGAAGGCCTCCGACCAAGCGGGCGTCGATCCCGTCTACATGATGGCGCTGGCCGACAAGGAATCGAGCTTCGACACGGACGCCAAGGCCGCGACCTCCTCGGCGCAGGGTCTGTTCCAGTTCGTCGCCCGGACGTGGCTGGAGATGATCCGCGATTACGGCGCCCGATACGGGCTCGCCGAGGAGGCCGCCGCCGTGAAGGGCCGGGGCTCCGCGATCACGGTCGCCGGCGCCATGCGGGCGCGGGTGCTCGGCCTGCGCAACGATCCGCGCGTCGCGGCCCTGATGGCGGCCGAGCTGATCAAGCGCGATCGCGAGCGGATCGAGGCCCGGGTCGGCCGGGCCCTGACCACGACCGAACTCTACCTCGCGCATTTCCTCGGCACGGCCAGCGCCGGGCGCTTCCTCTCGCTCTCCTCCGAGAAGCCCGACGAGGTGGCCGGCCGCGCCTTCCGCAACGCCGCCCGGGCCAATCGCAGCCTGTTCACCGAGGCGGACGGCGGCAAGCGTCGCAGCCTAACCGTCTCCGAGTTGCACGACCGGCTCGACGGCATGATCGACCGGCGGCTCAACCGCTACCAGGGGGTCGCAGCGGTGGCCGAGGCCCTCGACAAGGCGGAGGCGCAGACCGACGTTGCCACCACCGAAGCCTCTGGCGAAGCAGACACCACCCGGCGCGTCGAGGTGACGGAGGCGCTGCCGCGGGACGGGGTGTGACGATCATCTCGCCTCAATGTCCTCCGGCTGGCGCCCCGCCTCCGAGCTTGACGCTCTTCAAGCTCAGCGCGATCGGCACCGCGCAGGCAGCTACCAGCCCGAGCACCCAGAACACGTCGATATACGCCCAGTAGGCGACCTCCGTGCTCAGCACGCTGCCAATCCAGGCAGTCGCCTGGTTCTGCGCCTCGACGCCAACATAGCCGTGCTCGGAGAAATACTGCGTCGCCTGCCGCATTGTGTCCTGATAGGCGGGCGCGGCCGGGTTGACGCTCTCGACCAGCCGGCTCTGATGGAACTGGCTCCGATAGGCCAGGATGTTTTGGGCGAGCGAGACACCCATCGAGCCGCCGACGTTGCGGGCGACGTTGATCAGCGCAGAGGCCTGATCGGTCTGATCCTTGCGGATTCCCTCGTAGGAAGCCGAGGTGATCGACAGGAACACCATCGGCAGGCCGAGACCGATATAGACTCGTGACCACGCGAAGAAGGCGAAGGTCGTGGTGCCGTTGAGCCGCGTCAGGTCGTACATCCCGAGCGCCACGATGGTCATTCCGGCGGCGATGAGCCATTTCGGCTGTACGTAAGCCGAGGCGCGTCCCGTCAGGAACATCATCACCACCGTGACGATGCCGCCGGGGCCGAGGACGAGGCCAGAGAGAGTCGCGGTGTAACCGTAATATTCCTGCGTGATCTGCGGAATGAACTGGGTGGTCGAAATCAGGATCGCGCCGGTGAACATCATCACCACAAAGCAGGATCCGAACTGACGGTTGCCGATGAGGCGCAGATCGACCGCCGGATTCTTCGCGTTGAGCAGCCACGGGATCATGGCGACGAACGAGACCACCATCAGCACGCCAGAGACGTTCATCAGCATCGAGGTGCCGAACCAGTCCTTCCGCTGTCCCTCATCAAGGATCACCTCCAGGGACGCGAGGAACAGGGCAACCAGCACGAAGCCCACGATGTCGAAGCGGATGCCCTTGCGCACCAAGGCGCGGCGTTCCTTCTTGGCCGCGTGGCTATCTTCGATCAGCCAGTACATCAGCCCGAGGGCGAGCACGCCGACGGGTCCGTTGATCAGGAAGCACCAATGCCAGGAGGCGTTGTCAGACAGCCAGCCTCCGAGCGTCGGGCCGATCACCGGAGCGACCACGATGGCGACGCCGTAGAGCGCGAAGGCTTGGCCGCGCTTCTCAGGCGGGAAGGAATCCGCCAGGATCGACTGTGCGAGCGGCGCCATACCGCCGCCGCCGAGCCCCTGCAGCACGCGAAAGAACAGGAGCGATTCCAGGCTCCAGGCGAAGCCGCACAGGATCGACGAGATCGTGAACAGCCCCACCGACCACATGAAGAAGGCCTTGCGGCCGTAGCGCTTGGCCAGGAAGCTCGACGCCGTCAACGTGATCGCGTTGGCTACGAGGTAGCTCGTCACCACCCAGGCTGCCTCGTCGGGCCCGACCGCAAGGCCGCCCGAGATGTACCGGAGCGCGACGTTGGCGATGGTGGTGTCCAGCACCTCCATGAAGGTCGCGAGCGCCACGACGCCCGCGATCAGCCAAGGATTGTGGCCGCCCGGCGCCTTGCCGGAGGACGACTTGCCCGAGGCGGACTTGCCCGAGGCGGACTTGCCGGCCACGGGGCTCACCGCACCGTGACGGTCGGGACGACCGACATGCCCGGGCCGATCGCGATGTCCTTCGGCCAGTCTGTGACCACGATCTTCACCGGGATGCGCTGCGTCACCTTCACGTAATTGCCGGTGGCGTTCTGGGCCGGCAGCAAACTGAAGGCGGTGCCGGATCCCGGCTGGACCGAGGCCACGGTGCCGTGGATCGTGCGGCCCGGATACGCATCGATCGCGAGAGCGACCGGCTGCCCCGGGCGCATGTCATTGATCTGAGTCTCCTTGAAATTCGCGGTGACCCAGATGTCATCGGGTACGAAGGTCGCGAGAGTCTGGCCGGCCTGGGCGAGCTGCCCGATGCCGCCGGTGAGCCGCACGACGCGGCCGGACTGGACGGACCGGACCGTGGTGTAACCAAGGTTGAGTTCGGCCTGCTCGACCTGCGCCTTGTCGCGGGCAAGCTGCGCCTGGGTCGAGGCCTTCTGAGCCTCCAGCGAGCCAATCTGCTTCTGCGCGGCGACCACGCTGGCATTGGCGCTTTGGACCGAGGCCTGACGCTGCTGAAGCGTCGAGGTTGCCGATTGCGATTGCTGGATCGAGCCCGAGCCGCGCTCGGCCAGGTCCTTGTAGCGGGCTGCATCCTCCTGGGCGAATTTCAGGGCCGCTTCGGCGGTGGCGACCTGCGCCTTCGACACGTCGATATTGGCGTTCTGGGCCTGGATCTGGGCATCGATGTTCTTGATCGCGGCCTGATCGGCCTCGATTTGCGCCTTGGCCTGATCGAGGGCGATCTCGTAGTCGCGCTGGTCGATCTGGAACAGGATCTGGCCAGCGTCGACGTGCTGGTTGTCGGTGACCGGCACATCCACGAGGTAGCCGCCGACCTTGGGCTGGAGCGAGATGCTCCGGGCATCGACGAAGGCGTCGTCGGTGTTCTCGTACGGGTGCATGTACAGCAGCCAGTAGAAGAAGATTCCCACGCCCAGGGCAATGACCGCGAGACCGCCGAGCAGGAAGGCCAAAGGGTGGCGCCGCAGGATGTTGGGGCGTTGGCCGCCCTCGGCCTCGTCCTGCCCGTCGTCGTGCGTAGCGCCACCGTCGTCCTTGCCATCGGCCTGGACAGACGGATCCTCGTCTTCAGAGCCGGGCTTGCGCGCCGTTTCGGATCCACCGAGATCCAGGACATCGCGATCCGGGGCGTCGCGGGCGCCGGTTCCAGTCCCGCCGTCGGCCGGCCGCGGGCGCGCCTCGGCGTCGGAGGCCTGCCGCTGATCGTCAAGCATGGGAAGTCGTCGCCCGATGGGCCGATCGCCTCGCGGCGACCGGGCACTGCACATCGCCCGCCTCGACCTGCACAAGCCCGGGGCCGGCTCAAGGTTCCGTGACGGTTCGCCGAGACCCAGGAACGCTTGCCGCAGTGCGGCGTTCTGCGCCGGGAACCTGTGCCGTTCACGGCATCGGAGTTTCGGAGTTTTGCGATGACCAGCAGTACTGCACCGCAGCGCGGACCGACAGGAAACGCCCCCAGCGGCATCCCGCTGGTCGGCGTGGCGCGCCTCGACGCGATGAGCGCGGCGCTCGCCCGCAACTGGTGGCTCGTCGCCCTGCGCGGCGTCGTCGCGATGCTGTTCGGCGCCCTCGCCTTCATTGCACCGGGCGCGTTCGTGCTGTCCCTCGTCTTGTTCTTCGCAGCCTACATGCTGACCGACGGCATCTTCGCCATCCTGGGCGCGATCCGGGCCGCGCAGCATCACGAGCGCTGGGGCTTCCTGCTTCTGGAGGGGATCGTCGACATCGTCGTGGCCGTCGCTGCCGTACTGATACCCGCGGCGGCTGTCTGGGCCTTCGTCCTCCTGCTCGCGGGCTGGGCGCTTGTGACCGGTGGCCTGATGATCGCGGCGGCGTTCCGCCTGCATCTCCATTACGGGCGCTGGTGGCTGATCCTCGGAGGCGTCGTTTCGATCCTGTTCGGGATTGCGCTGTTGATCGAGCCGGGCATCTCGGCCCTGGTGCTGACGTGGTGGATCGGCAGCTACAGCTTCGCCTTCGGCGTGCTGCTCCTGATCCTCGCGTTCAAGCTGCGCAGTCGGCACGGCACTGCGGGTCAGCCCCTGCCGCCATCCGGGCGTTAATCTAGCCGACCAATGGTCTGCGTCGCGGCGACGAAAGGACAAGGCGCCCGATGAGGCTTAGTATAGATCCTCGTCCGGCATGATCGGCCCTGGAATCCGCACGCGATGACACCTGACGCGCCGGAGAGCGCCCCGGTCGACAGGCCGTCAATGCAGAACGCCGGGCACGACCAGGGATCCGGACCGCCGGATCCCCGCTCGGCAGCCCGGGAAGCCCGCCGTGCCGCCGGCGACCTGACTCGCAGCCTGTGGTCCCTAATCGTGGCAGGCGGGCTGGGTGCCGCTGGCGCGGGTCGGGCCGCAGCGGCTCGGTTGCGCAAGCTGCTGGAACGACGGAAGCGCACCGGACCCGAGCCTGTATCGCGGGAGCTGATTGCGGCCGCACCGAATACCCGCGCCGCATCGCCGCTCGCCGCGCGCCTGCGCCGGCGGCCGATCGTACTCGCCGCCGGGGCCGCAATCCTGCTGCCGGCTGTGGCGCTCTTTCTTTACCTGCTCGCCGCATTCCTCACCCTCCCGCCGCTGGGCGGAGCCGTGGTCGAGAGCGGCCAAAGGGCGATCACGGTCGAGGCCGATGACGGGCGGGTCTTCGCCACCCGGGGCAGCTTCCGCGGGCAGAAGCTCACCGCCGCCGACCTGCCGCCACACCTCGCCCAGGCAATCATCGCGATCGAGGATCGGCGATTCTACAGCCACTGGGGCATCGATCTGCGCGGGCTCGCCCGGGCCGCGTACCGCAATGCCCTGGGCGGCGGCGTGCGCGAGGGCGGATCGACGATCACGCAGCAATATGCGCGCCTGACCTCACTGAACCAGGAGAAGTCGCTCTGGCGCAAGGTCCAAGAGGCGATCCTGGCGCTGCGGGTCGAATCGACCATGAGCAAGGACGAGATCCTGCTCGGCTACCTCGACACGGCCTATTTCGGCGCCGGGGCCTACGGGGCGGACGCGGCGGCGCGGCGCTATTTCGGCAAGCCTGCCAAGGCCCTGAACCTGCCCGAATCCGCCATGCTGGCCGGGCTGGTGCGCGCGCCCTCGCAGCTCGCGCCGACGCGGAACCTCGGCGGTGCCAAGGAGCGGGCCGACGTGGTGCTCCAGGCCATGGTTGAGACCGGCGCGATCACGCAAGCCGCGGCCGACGCGGCCCGCCGGCAGAGCGTGAAACTGAAGACGCCCCCGGAGGCCCCACCGGGCACCAACTACTTCCTCGACATGATCGCGGGGGACGTGAAGCGGCTGGCCGGAAAGGATGGCGACCTCACCGTCCGCTCGACCCTGAACCTCGACCTCCAGAGCCTCGCCGAGGGCGTCGTGGCCCGGCGCCTCGACAAGGACGGGCGTCGCCGCAAGGTCGGGCAGGCCGCCATGGTGGTGTTGTCGAAGGAAGGCGCGATCCTCGCCATGGTGGGCGGGCGAGACTACGAGGACAGCCAGTTCAACCGCGCCGTCCAGGCCAAGCGCCAGCCGGGCTCCCTGTTCAAGCTGCTGGTCTATCTGACCGCCTACGAGCAGGGCTACACCCCGGATTCCGTCGTGGTCGACCGGCCGGTGAAGATCGGCGACTGGGAGCCCGAGAACGACGACGGCCGCTACCGCGGGTCGGTGCCGCTGCGGACCGCCTTCGCGCTGTCGATCAACACGGTTGCGGCCCAGCTCGGCCAGGAGGTCGGCATCCCGGCGGTCATTGCCACGGCGCGCAAGCTCGGCATCCAGTCCGACCTGCCCAACGTGCCGAGCCTCGTGCTCGGCTCCGGCGCCGTGAGCCTGCTGGAGATGACCCGGGCCTACGGCTCGGTCCTGTCAGGCCGCACCCCGCTCCAGGCCTACGGCATCCAGGCGATCCGCGGTTCGGCGCCGCAGCCGCTCTACGTCCAGACCGACCCCACCCCCACGTCCGGCCTCGCCCAGGAGCCGCGCACCATGATGCTAGACTCGCTCCAGGCGGTGGTCGAATCCGGGACCGGAAAGGCTGCGCGGGTTCCGGGACAGATCATCGGCGGCAAGACCGGCACGAGTCAGGACTTTCGCGATGCGTGGTTCGTCGGCATGACGCCGGACCTCGTGGTCGGAGTTTGGATTGGGAACGACGACGACAGCCCGATGAACCGGATGTTCGGCGGCGAGATGCCCGCGGGCATCTTCCACGACTTCGTCCAGCGGGCGGCCGAGAAGCTGGCCAAGGGCAAGCTGCGTCCCTCGGCCGAGCGGGCGGAGCCGACCCGGGCCACACCCGTTCCGGCTGCGGTCCCGACTCCGGCAGCAACAGGAGAGGTACGCGGAGTCCCGGATGTGATCGACACCGGGACCCTCTCGTTGCGGGGGCGCGTCGTGCATCTCCTCGGCGTGGAAGGCGAGCGCGGCCATTTGGCCCGCCAACTCGCGAACTATCTGCGGCGGCGGGAGGTGGTCTGCTCCGGACTCTCCGACGGCGCCTCCGCGCGCTGCCAGATCGATGGCGAGGATCTGGCCGGGCTGATCCTGGCCGCCGGCGGCGCTCGCGCCGCGGAGGACGCACCGCAGGATCTGCTTGGTGCCGAGGAGCAGGCGCGCGCTGAGCGCGTCGGGCTCTGGGGCCGCTGAAAGCTCAGCGTTTCCCCAATCTGGCGAGGGTCAGCGTGTCCGGTTCGGCCCCGAAATAGGTGGCCAGCGCCTCGGCGAAGCAGGGCTCGCCGGGGGCGGCGTCTCCGAACAGCGTCATGCTGGAGCGGAACTTCATGTCGTCGGGGGATCCGAAAATCGCGTGCGCTGAGCGCCCGGACACCCGGTTCACCGCCGCCGTACAGGCCCGCAGGCGCGCGCCGAGCGTCGGGTGTGCGAGATAGGCCAGCGCCTCGTCCAGAGAACTGATCGCGTAACGCTGGGCCATCGGACTGGAGCCGAGGCCCGCGATCTGCGGGAAGATGAACCACATCCAGTGGCTCCGCTTCTGCCCCGCCTCCAGTTCCGCCAAGGCGCGCGGGTAGACGTCCGCCTGCGCCGCGACGAAGCGGCCGAGATCGTAAGGGTCATCCATACCCACCCGCTCCTGATCGTACGGTTCCGTTATGCCCGCGCCGCACCACATCCCCGGTCGGTGACGCCTCGGCCGCCCTGGTGTAAGCGCCACTCATGCTCGGTACGCTCGTCGCCTTCATGGTCGCGAACCCCGCAACCAGTCACGCCCTGACGGCCATCCTCGAAACCGCCGGCATGGCGGCCGCCCTGACCCTGCTGCGCACGCCGCGGCCGGCGGGTACCGCCGCGCTCCTCGCCTCCACCGACTATTACGGCCGGGAGGCCGGGCAGCGCGAGCACGACGTCAAGCATGCGGGCTGGGATGCCCTCCAGGCGCATCTGGGCGCCGAGTTCCTGTACGAATGGTCCCTGCCGAACCTTCAGCAATGGCTGGCGCCGACCTGCGCGGCCTGGGCGGTCGCCGACGTGATCATATGGCTCCGCTCCCGGTCGCAGCGGGGCGGCGCGGTCGGGTAATCGATGCCGCATTGACCTTAGGTCCGCGTGAAGGGACCGTCCGAGGGGCCAATCTCACTGCAGTCGCCGAGCAGCCGCCGCCCTGAGGCGATGATGTGGACCGTGTCGCGGCTGCCGCGTTGACGCCGGGCCACAGCCTCCAGATCCCGCAGATAGTCGATCACCGGGCTGCGCTGCTTCTCGCCCCGGCCGATGACCGGTTCGACCCTGGCGGTCACCGTGCCGCCGAGTGTGTCCCAGAACTCGGGCGGCCAATCTGTGGGTTCCCGAATCGAAGGCTCGTGCATCGCGCGTTCCCTCCTGCCGCACAGGCAGGATTTCTCGGGAACCTCAGGGCGTTCCGCATTGACCCATGTTGATTGCGCCGACACGATCCGGCGATCGGCCCGGCGATGCCAGAAGCGGAAAAGCCCCCGCGGACGGATCCGCGGGGGCTTCTTCGATCTCTGGCGACCGTACGTGTCGCCCGGTCGGCTTACTTGATGAGGGCGGTCAGCGCCTTGCCGGCCTTGGAGTTCAACTCCTTGGCGTCCAGGGTGCCGTCGCCGTCCGGGTCAGCCATCTTGAAGCGCTCAGCGACCGCGGCCAGGTATTCCTTCTTGTCGAGGGTGCCGTCGCTGTCCGGATCGGCCCGCTTTACGCCGGCCGCGCTCAGGCGGCCCTTCAGCTCACGGGCGTCGAGGGTGCCGTCGGCATCCTTCTCGAGCCGGTCGAAGGTGGACGAGGCCACGGCCTCGACTTCCTTCATGTCCACCGTACCGTCATTGTCGGTGTCGATCATCTTGACGGCGCTCGCGCCACTGACGGGCTTGGCCAGCGCGGCCGGAACCGACAGGCTGGACACGGCGAAGGCAACCGCAGCGAAACCACTGAGAACACGAAGGGTCATTGCCAAATTCTCCCGAAATATGATGCGTGATCTTCCTAATCGCCGATTCGCTTTGCTGCAAGTGCGAAATCACAGGACTGCAGCAACTCGGGAAGTCTCGACAGCCTCGTCGTTGGGCTCGTCCATGTGAAAAGGGGCCGGCTTTCACCGACCCCTCCCGTGTTCAATCATCGTTGGCTTCGTCGTGGTCGGCGCAGATCAGTAGCCATAACCGCGACGAACGACCGGCCGGTCATCGTCGTAGCGCTGAGGACGGTACATGCGGTCCTCGTCGGCGCGGTCGCGGCGATACTCGTCCTGCCGGAAATCCCGCTCCCGCTGTCCACGGGAGCGCAAATCCACGCTGGGGCCGTCCGGCCCGATATCGATGCGTTGCGCCGCTGCAGGAACGACGCTCGCGAGGGAGGCAGCCAGAATGGCGCCGGCAAGCAGGGTCTTCATGGGACACACCTTCGTGCGTTGAAGAATCAACACATCCTCGCGAAGATCGTTCCCCTAAAATCCCAATCCTTCCGGCCACCTCAAGGCTATCGACCGTGGTCAGGCCAGCGTCGCAAGATCCTGGAACCAGTGCTGGGCCTGAACATAACTCTTCACCCGCGGCGACAGGGCGTGCGGATTGGTGTCGTGCACCACCCAAACCTGCACGGCGTCATCCACGACAATCTCGTGGATGCGCGCCAGCAGCCGATTCTGTTCATCGGTATCGAGACTCGCCTTGACCTTGTCGCAGAGGGCATCGACTTCAGGGTTACGGTAGTGGCTCCAATTCACGCCGTTCGGGGCGATCTGCTTCGAATCATAGAAGCGCAGGATCGCGTAGAACGGATCCGAGGTGACGTAGGCGATGTTGCCGGCCGAAACCCCCTTCAGGGTTGGATCCGCCGCCCCCTGACGCCAGGCCGTGTAGGCCACCTCAAGCTCCACCGTCTTGAACTCGACCTGGATGCCGATTTCCGCCCAACTCTGCTGCACGTACTCATTGATCGGCAGCGACAGCATCTGCCCGGTTCCGCCGGTCGGGATCAGGATCGTAGCCTTGACCGGGTTCTTCACCGAGTAACCCGCCTCCTCAACGAGCTTACGCGCCGCATCGACGTCGGTCTTGATCTGGAAGCTCGGCTTGCCGAACCAGGGGCTCGACTGCTGGACCTGTCCCACGGCCGGCTGCGCCAGCCCACCCATCAACTCGACGACGCCGGCGCGGTCGATGGCGAGGTTGGCGGCCTTGCGCAGGCGCAGGTCCCGCCAGGGCGAGCCTTCCAACATCGACAGGTGGTAATTCCAGACATGCGGCGTGTCGTTGCCGACGATGCGCATGCCGGCCGCCTTGAGGCGCGGGACGGCGTCCGGCGCCGGCGCCTCGATCAGGTCGACGTTGCCCGACAGGAGGGCGTTCACCCGGGCGAGATCCTCGGGCACGCAGCTGAGCGTCAGCTTGGCGAGCCTGGGCACCCGCTTGGGGTTCCAGTGGCTCACGTTCGGCAGGAGTTCGAGGCGCACCCGCGGGACGAGTTGACCCAGACGGAACGGCCCGGTGCCCGACGGCTCGAAGGCGAACTTCGCCCAGTCCCGGCCGACCTTCTCGTACTGGGCGGGCGAGGAGATCAGGAACCAGAGCATCTGGTAGGGGAACAGGCTGTCGGGCGTCTTGGTAGTCACCTGGACGGTCCTACCGTCGAGCTTGCGGTAGCTCGCGACGCCGGGCAGGCGCGGGCGCACCTGCGCGGCCTGCCGCTGATCGAACTGTGGCGCCTCCTTGTTGAGCACCTTGTCGAAGTTCCAAATCACCGCGTCGGCATCGAAGACCGAGCCATCATGAAACGTCACGCCCTCGCGCAGGTGGAAGGTCCAGACCTTCGGATCGGCCGTGTCGACCTCCCAGGACGTAGCGAGCCCGGGCACCATCTTGCCGGGCCGATCGGCGACGTCGAGCTCCCAGGCAACCAGTGGATCGTACAGGGTCAAACCGGTGAACTGGTAGCCGCCGGCGCCCCGGTCTGGCTGGCCAGTGGTGAGCGGCAGGTCGGTCATCGAGATGCCGTAGGTCAGGCTACCCGGCGTCACACCCTGCGCGCCGGCCCGGCCCGGGGCTCCCAAGGCGGCCAGTGCCACGCCTCCCACCATCAGCGAGCGGCGTGTCGGCTTGATCGAGTCCATCGTGTCTCTCGGCTGGAAGCGGATGCGCCGCATGGAGCGGCGCCCGCTCTCCAGGCGCGCAACGGCGTTCTCCCACCGTGACCCCATGCTGCATACAGTATCATGCACGCATCATGCCCAATCGGGCGGCAGCGCGCGGCGTTGCTCTTAGGCCTCCCAGACCTGACCAGGCCTGAGGGCCAGGAACCGCTCCGGCGGGAGGCCGGCGGCCCCGAGCGCCGCATTCAACGCCTCCACGGGCCGCTCGATGCCCTCATCGGTGAGCTGGAACGTGCCCCAATGGTGTCCGAGCGCCTGCTCGGCGCCGAGGAGGCGGAAGGCCTGCACGGCCTCGGCAGGGTCGACGTGTTGCGCGCGCATGAACCAGCGCGGCTCGTAGGCGCCGATCGGCAGGGTCGCCAGCCGCGGCGGCCCGAAGCGGGCGCGGATGTCCCGGAACAGGGCCCCATCGCCGAAGCCCGTGTCACCGACGTGATAATGCACGCCCCGGGACGAGGTGATCACGAAGGCGCACCACAGGGCCATCCGCCGATCCCGGACGCCCCGGGCCGACCAGTGGTTGGCCGGGGTCAGGTGAACCTGCAGCCCGTCGCCGAGATCGACCGACTGGCCCCAGTCGCGGGTCTCGACATGCATCGTATCGTCGAAGCCGCGCAGGATCGCGTCGTTGCCGAGCGGCGCGACGATGAGCGGCTGATGCGCCTGCCAGATTCGCGCGACGCTCGGCCCGTCGAGATGGTCGTAATGGTTGTGGGTGATCAGCACCGCATCGATCGGCGGCAGGTCGGCGAAGGCGATGCCCGGCGGATTGACCCGCTTCGGTCCAGCGAAACGGACCGGACTCGCGCGCTTGGCGAAGACCGGATCGATCAGGATATTCCGGCCCGCGACCTGGACGAGGTAGCTCGCGTGGCCGATCAGCACGACCCGCAGGCCGCCGACGCGCTCGGGCGGCCGCTCCGCCGGAAAGGGGCTTGGGAAGTTCGTCGGCCAGGGCTCCCGGGCGCGCTTGGCCTGCCAGCGGATCACGTCGGGCAGCGACTTGTCGGTCGCCTGGTCCGGCAGGAAGAAGCGCAGCCCGTCGAAATGGTCCGAGACCGGGCCGCGATAATAGGGGTTCCGTCCACGCCGGTGGGCGGCATAGCCGACGCCGCCGAGCGTCATCACCGTGGCCGCGCTCGCGACCGTAAGCAGGCTTCGCCGTTTCATACCCCCGGAAATGGCGGGTGGCGCGCGCCGGTCAAGTTCTCCGCCTTGCGACGGCGAGCCTCAGTCCACCGCCTCGGCGGCCAGCGACAGGCGCGCCCGGAAGACGACCTTGCCGACGCCGTCGCGCACGCAGGCCACGTAATCCTGGCGCTCGACATCGGGCAGCATGTCGCGGGCGATGGCCGACATGATCCGGGTGACCTTGGCGCGGGCGGCCGGCAGGTCCGGCAGCTCGAAGCCAACGTCATCGCGGATCGGCTGCGAGCCGTCGTGAAGATCGATGAAGAAGCGAGGCATCGGCGCGAAGCGTCTCGAAAAGAGGTACTGCGCGGATATTACTGCTCTGTGTATGGTTAATAGGATCTTAAATTTGGATCTCGATTGATCTTACCGCGCATCCAATCCGCGGCTCGCCTTCACCTCGCGATGGGTTCTCAGATCCCCATAACCGGCTCGGATATGACGCGGGTTCAGTCGATTGCGGTCCGCGCGCCCTCCCCCGCAACGCGGGCTGCGGGCTTCACAGCTTTGCTGTCTCGCCAGAGCGCGCACGCCAGCCTGGAACTGCGCGGGTCCGTTCTCCGGTGCGAGAGATAAGGGGTGCCGGCCCGCGACGCGCTCAGGAGCGCCAGCGCAGCTCCCTGCGCTCCAGCGGGTTCGTGAACGCGCGGTCGTCGCGACTCGCTTCCAGCGCTTCGCGCTTCAGGCGGAAATACCATTGCGACGGCAGGTCGCCCTGGCCGAACAGCACCATGGTCGGCTTGCGGTCGAGGCCGTCCTGCGCGTGCTGGAGCACCTGCTGGTCCTGGGTCAGGAACTGCCGCATCAACGGGCGGGCGACCGGCTTGAGCAGGTTCAGCGTCGGCATGCTCCAGTAGAGGGCGTTGGTGAGCAGCGTCCGGTCCGGTGTGAGCGGCGTCGCGAAGGTGTAGTTCGCCACGCGCTTCTCGCCGGCACGGATCCGCTCAAGGCGCACGCCCGGCAGGCGGAACTCGATCTCGACCTCCGGCACGCCGCCGAGCAACCGGTAGACCGGGGAACTCGTCGTGGTGGCATGGCTCGTCATGACGAAGCCGTGGGGCACCGGCTGGAAGGTCTTCACCTTCTCGCGGAGCTGCTTCGAGGGCCGGAACCACCACGAATCGTGGACGAAGGCGACGTGGCCGGGATCGACGAGGCTCAGGGTCGTGAGATCGAAGGAAGCTTGGACCACGAGTTCGACCACCAGGGATCCGGCGGGCGTGAAATCAAGCTCGGGCACAGCCGCGATATCGCGGCCAGCCGGGCCGATATGGGGGTTGACCCACAGGAAGCCGGCGCTCTCGCGGATCGGGAAGCGCTGAACCTGGATGCGCGAGTAATCCGCGACGTCATGCTCCGACAGGGTCGGAACGTCGCGGCAGCGCCCATCCGTGCCGAAACGCCAGCCGTGGAACGGGCACATGAGCGTGTCGCCGTCGAACCGGCCCTTGGACAGGGCCATGCCACGGTGGGGGCAGCGATCCCGCAGCGCGAAGGCGGCACCGTCCGGAGCGCGGCCGAGCACGATCTGCTCGCCGTTCAGCTCCACCGCACGCAGACCCGCCTTGCCGCCGGCCTTGCTGAGGTTGCGGGACTGGCCGACGCAGTACCACGCGTTCCCGAGCGGCTGGCGCATCGCGTCAGGATCGAGGGCGGCTTCGTCGGCGGGACGCGGCGGGTTGGTGAAGGGCGCGTTCAAGGCGGCTCGGGCTGCGGGCGGGACAACCCCGTCTTACGCCCGCCGGCCGGTGCGGGAAAGTACGGGCCCGTAAAGCCCAGATTTCGGGAGGACAAACGGGCGCAGGCGCGGGGCTTCACAAGCCGCCTCGCACCGCCTACCTTCCGTTCATCCGCAACCAACGAAAGGAGGTGATCCAGTGTCTCATTGTCATCAGCCGTGTGTCTCGGCTCATCGGACCTGGACCGTCGCCTCCGGCGTGTCGTTCTAAGACGCGCTAGAGACCCGATCATCGGGACAGTTCCGCCGGACGACATGGTTCGGCAATGGAAGGGCCACCCTCGCGGGTGGCCCTTCGGCTTTTTAGGGCTCAGCGCTTCTGCATCTGGAACAGCGGCTGGGCCAAAGCTTCGGTCCGGGCACGCCACACGTCGCGCTCCTCCCGCAGGGCGTCACGCTCGGCCATCAGGGCGGAACGCTCGCCCGCGGCCCGCTCGCGCTCAGCCTGCGTCGCTGCGCGCTCGGTCTTGAAGCGCTCGCGCTCCGCGCGGATCTCTGCCTGTTCCGCCCGCAGATCGTCGAGGGAGCCGATCTCGTCCTGGATATGCGCGCGCAGGGTGCGGATCTCCTCGGCGAGGAGCGCCTGCAGCTGGTCCTGGTGCTCGGCCTCCAGGCGGAGCTTGGCCTTCAGCATCAGGTTCTCGGCCATCAGCTCGGAGATGTCGGCATCCTCGGTCTCGGCTGCCTGCGACGGCCCAGCGGGCGCCACGACCCGCGGCGACCACGCGGTCTCGGCGGCACCGGGGCCGGCCTTCTGGTCCGGGCGCGCTGCGTCAGCCGGGCTGTGGGTCTTCATCGCCGAGAGCCAGTCCCGAAGCGGCCCGGGCGCGGGGCGGCCGCTGGACTCGGGCGGCAGGGAGCGGGCGGGTTCCGACATGGGGCGGCGTCCTGAACGAATTCGCCTCGTAGACAATCGGAACATGCTTAACGATCGGTAAAGGTGGCAGTGGCCACGACGGGAGCCGCAACCCGGAAATTGACTTTCCGCGCCATCGCGGCTACGCCCCGCGCTCCCGATCCTTCGCAGATCGACCGATGCCAAGCCGACCGGTCCCGTGAGACCGGAGGTCAACGCCCGACAGCGCGTGTGCGCCCTCGGGCGCGATAGGTGTTGGCCGATGTGCGATGACGGGATCCGCCGGCCGAGGCACCCCCATGACGCGAGATCAAGAAGCGTTGAACATCGAGGACGCGATCAACGAGATCTGCCCGTGGTCGGGCAAGCCGATCTCGGCCGACTCGCTGACGCTCTACAACGGTGCCGTGGTGGGCTTCTGCAACCCGGATTGCCGAGACAAATTCGCCAAGGCTGTCCGCGGCTTCGAGGCCGATCTCCAGGCGCGCCGGGTCGAGCGCGCCGGGCTCGAACAGTAAGCGCGGGTTCAGAGCATGTTCGAAGGCCTGTCCGATCGCCTCTCCGGCATCCTCTCGGGGCTCACCCGCCGCGGTGCGCTCACCGAGGCCGACGTCACCGCCGCCATGCGCGAGGTGCGTCGTGCCCTGCTGGAGGCCGACGTCGCCCTCGAAGTGGTGCGCGGCTTCACCGACAAGGTGAAGGAAAAGGCGGTCGGCGCCGTTGTGCTCAAATCGGTGACGCCCGGCCAGATGGTCGTGAAGATCGTCAACGACGAGCTGGTGGCGATGCTCGGTACCGATGCCGAGACCGTCGACCTCAACGCACCCGCCCCGGTGCCGATCCTGATGGTCGGCCTGCAGGGCTCGGGCAAGACCACCACCACCGCCAAGATCGCCCGGCGCCTCTCCGATCGCGAGAAGCGCAAGGTGCTGCTCGCCTCCCTCGACACGCGCCGCCCAGCCGCGATGGAGCAGCTCGCGGTGCTGGCCAAGCAGGTCGGCGTCGAGAGCCTACCGATCGTGGCCGGTCAGTCCGCGGTGCAGATCGCCAAGCGCGCCATGGAGGCGGCCCGACTCGGCGGCTTCGACGTGGTCATGCTCGACACCGCCGGCCGCACCACCGTGGACGAGGCCCTGATGGCCGAGGCCGCCGAGGTGAAGGCCGCGACGCGGCCCCACGAGGTGCTGCTGGTCGCCGACGCGCTCACCGGCCAGGACGCGGTCAACACCGCTCGGGCCTTCGACGAGCGGCTGGGTGTCACCGGCATCGTACTGACCCGGATGGACGGCGATTCTCGCGGCGGCGCGGCGCTCTCCATGCGCGCCGTTACCGGCAAGCCGATCAAGCTCGTCGGCGTCGGCGAGAAGGTCGACGCGCTCGAGGAGTTCCACCCGTCCCGCGTCGCCAACCGCATCCTCGGCATGGGCGACATCGTCTCGCTGGTCGAGAAGGCGGCCGAGACCATCGACCACGAGCAGGCGCTCCGCACCGCGGAGAAGATGCGCAAGGGCAAGTTCGATCTCGAAGACCTGTCCATGCAGCTCGCCCAGATGGAGAAGATGGGCGGCATCGGCGGCCTGATGGGTATGCTGCCCGGGATGGGCGCGATCAAGAAGCAGGTCGAGGGCGCCAACCTCGACGAGAAGATGTTCAAGCGCCAGCGGGCGATCATCTCGTCCATGACCCCGCAGGAGCGCAAGAACCCCGATCTGCTCAAGAACAGCCGCAAGAAGCGCATCGCGGCGGGCTCGGGCGTCGACGTCTCGGAGATCAACAAGCTCCTGAAGATGCACCGGACCATGGCCGACAT
>NZ_JALNUM010000219.1:0-3665 GCF_026540795.1 Methylobacterium sp. GC_Met_2 | reverse complement strand
GCGACGAGAAAGACGGCACCGGCCGGGGACCATGCCCGGTCGATGCCGCGGGCGCCGCGGGGACCGGATCCCGCGCGTATCTGGCCGACACCTGGGTTCCCGCGGCGTCCCGCGTCCCGCGTGTTGTCTCTCTTGGGCCATGCCCCCGGCGCGACGAGCGCGCGGGGACGATGACGCATGTCCGAGGCGCAACCGGATGGGGCCGAGCCCGGGCCTTGCCGGGTGGGCCTTGCCGGGTGGGCCTTGCAATGGTTGCGTCCCGGCCGCTGCCGCGCGACAACGCGGGCAGCTTTTCGCGATGATCCGGAACACCACAGACGTGACGTCCAACGCCCCGGCGCAGCCCAAAAAGACCTTCGGCCTGTCGACCGCGATCTCCTACCCCAACGGCGCGCCCCATATCGGCCACGCCTACGAGGTGATCGCCGCCGACGCGATCGCGCGCTTCCACCGGCTCGACGGCTACGACGTGCTGTTCTCCACCGGCACCGACGAGCACGGGCTGAAGATCCAGCAGGCCGCGACCCGGGCCGGCACCACGCCGCGCGCCTACGTCGACGGCACGGCCGCCCGGTTCCAGGCCATGGCCGACCGGATGGACTGCGCCTACGACCGCTTCATCCGCACCACCGAGCCGGGCCATTACGAAGCTGCCCAGGCCATCTGGCGGCGCATGGAGGCCAACGGCGACATCTACCTCGATACCTATGCCGGCTGGTACTCGGTCCGTGACGAGGCCTATTACGACGCGGCCGAGACCCGCCTCCTGGAGGACGGCACCCGCCGCAGCCTCGCCACCGACACGCCGGTCGTGTGGATGGAGGAGGAGAACTTTTTGTTCCGGCTCTCCGCCTATCAGGACCGGCTGCTGACGCTCTACGAGGAGCAGCCCGGCTTCATCGGGCCGGAAACCCGGAAGAACGAGGTGGCGAGCTTCGTGCGCTCCGGCCTCAAGGACCTCTCGGTCAGCCGCACCACGTTCGACTGGGGCGTGCCGGTGCCGGGCCATCCGAACCACGTCATGTACGTGTGGGTCGATGCGCTCACCAACTATCTCACCGTCACCGGCTTCCCCGACGCGGAGAACCCCCAAAACAAATTCTGGCCGATGGATCTGCACATCATCGGCAAGGACATCGTCCGGTTCCACGCGGTGTACTGGCCGGCCTTCCTGATGTCGGCCGGGCTGCCGCTGCCCAAGCGCGTCTTCGGCCACGGCTTCCTGCTCTCCAAGGGCGAGAAGATGTCGAAGTCGCTCGGCAACGTCCTCGACCCGTTCGAGCTCGCCGACACCTACGGGGTCGATCCGGTGCGCTACTTCGTGCTGCGCGAGGTGCCGTTCGGCGGCGACGGCAGCTACAGCCACGAGGCGATCATCGGCCGGCTCAACGCCGACCTCGCCAACGACCTCGGCAACCTCGCCCAGCGCTCGCTCTCGATGGTGGCCAAGAACTGCGACGGCGCGGTGCCGGATCCCGGTCCGTTCGACGCGGCCGACACGGCCCTGCTGGCCCAGGCCGACGCCCTGCCGGAGCGGGCCCGCGCCCTGATGGGCGATCTGGCGCTGCACAGCGTGCTCTCCGAGATCTGGGCCGTGGTCGCGGAGGCCAACCGCTACTTCGCGGCCCAGGAGCCGTGGAAGCTCCGCAAGTCCGACCCGGCCCGGATGAACGCCGTGCTGTACACGACCCTGGAGAGCCTGCGCGTCTTCGGCATCCTGACCCAGCCCTTCGTGCCGGGGGCGGCGGCCAAGCTCCTCGACCTGCTGGCGGTGCCGGCCGACCGGCGCCAGCTCGCCGACGTCGGGGAGGGGGGCCGCCTCGTGCCCGGCACGGCGCTCCCGGCCCCCGCGCCGATCTTCCCGCGCTTCGAGCGCCCCGAAGCTCCGGCCGCCTGACGGCCCGAAGTCCCAACCCAAAGTCCCGATGCTCATCGACAGCCACTGCCATCTCGACTTCCCGGATTTCGCCGCCGACCTGCCGGGCGTGATCGCCCGCGCCAAGGTCGCGGGGGTGACCGGCATGCTCACGATCTCCACCCGGGTCGCCAAGGCCGACACCTACCGGGCGATCGCCGAGGCGTACCCGGACGTCTGGCACACGATCGGTACCCATCCGGACGGCGCCGCCGAGGAGCCGGATGTGGCCGCCGAGACGATCGCGGCGCTGGCAGAGAGCAGCCCGCGCTGCGTCGGGATCGGCGAGGCGGGTCTCGACTACCATTATCCCGACGCCGCCCCCGAGGCGGTGCAGGAGCGGGTGCTGCGCGCCCATATCGAGGCCTGCCGCCAGACCGGCCTGCCGCTGGTGATCCACGCCCGTGACGCCGACGACCATATGGAGCGGGTGCTCACCGACGAGATGGGCCAAAAACCGTTCCGGGCGGTGCTGCACTGCTTCTCGTCCGGCCCCCGGCTGGCGGAGGCCGGGGTTGAGCTGGGGCTCTACGTCTCCTTCTCCGGCATCGTCACCTTCCGGCGTTCGCATGCCCTGCGCGACATCGCCCGGGCCGTGCCCCTCGACCGTCTCCTGGTGGAGACCGACGCGCCGTTCCTCGCCCCCGAGCCCCATCGCGGGCGGACCAACGAGCCGGCCTACACGGCCGACACCGCCCGGTCGCTGGCCGAGACCCTGGGGCTCGCCCCGGAGGAGTTGGCCCGGATCACCACGGCGAATTTTTTCACGCTGTTCGACAAGGCCGCCGGAACGCCTCCGGGCGCCGCGTGACGGGTTAGGAGCGGGAGATCCGGATGGCCAGCCTGACCCTGCGCATCCTCGGCTGCGGCTCGTCGGGCGGGGTCCCGCGGGTCGGCAGCGGCTGGGGCGCCTGCGATCCCGAGGAGCCGCGCAATCGCCGGCGGCGCTGCTCGATCCTGGTCGAGCGCGTGTCGGAGACCGGGCGGACCACGCTGCTCGTCGACACCTCGCCCGATCTGCGCGAACAGCTCATTGACGCCGAGGTGAGGCGCCTGGACGCGGTCCTCTACACCCACGCCCACGCCGACCACACCCACGGCATCGACGACCTGCGCCCGCTGGTGATCGCCATGCGGGGCCGCATTCCGGTCTACGCCGACGCCCTGACCCGGTCGCTGCTCACCACCCGGTTCGGCTACTGCTTCGAGACGCCCCCCGGGAGCGCCTACCCGCCGATCCTCGACCTGCGCGACCTCGCTGCCGACCGCGACCTGACCCTGCAGGGGGAGGGGGGCGTGATCACCGTGGAATCGCTCCCGGTGGAGCACGGCAACGAGGCCGCCCTGGGCTTCCGCTTCGGCCAAGCGGCCTACATGCCCGACGTGAGCCTGATCCCGGAGGCGAGCCTCGCCCGGCTCCACGGGCTCGAGCTGCTGGTCATCGATGCCCTGCGGGACACGCCACACCCGACCCACTTCTCCGTCTCGGACGCCCTGGCGCTGATCGCCGAGGTCAAACCGCGGCGGGCGGTGCTGACCAACCTGCACACCGATCTCGATTACGCGGCCCTGGCGGCGCGCCTGCCGGACGGCATCGTTCCCGCCTATGACGGCATGACCCTCAGCCTCGACGCCTGACGGGGGATAGGCCGGGGCCTGCGAATCGGGCGTCACACACCCGTCGTCGCCAGAGTCCAAGAAAATCGCCCTCCCGGCCAACAAGGCTGTTGACGGCTCGGATTGGTGGATC